>NZ_JBIEIS010000029.1:0-168334 GCF_043496855.1 Nonomuraea sp. JJY05 | reverse complement strand
CAGCGCGGTGTCGCTCACCTTGACCTCCAGCGAGGAGCGGCCGCTGGGGAAGGCGGTGGCGACCGAGGCCACCTTGACGCCCGTCCCGGCCAGCGCCCGGACGGCCACCTCGACCAGGTCGGGGTAGACGCACACCGCCGCGACCCGGCCGGCGCCGCCGCCGGGGTGGACGGCCTTGGCGCACATCGCCCGCACCTTGCCGGCGGTGTCGGCTCCTTCGAGGGTGGTCAGGTCGACCATGGAGATGGCCAGGTCGATGGCCTGCGCCTTGGCCGTGGTCTTGATCGAACGGGTGCCCAGCATCGCCGCCCGCTGGTCCGCGCCGACCCGGTCAACCCCGGGCAGGCCGTGCAGGAAAGCTCGCAACGCCGAGTCGGACGAGGCGACGTCCGCGAGCGAGGTAGTCACAGTTGACACCAACACAGCATCGCCGACCAGGGCCGTGAGCTCCAAACCGGACCGCCTTAGGCGATCGGACCCGGGGTCTTAGGCATGCCGTACGCGTCCGCGTACCAGAGATAAGGCATCCACCCGATGTGGCAGGCAGGGCCTTAGACCGAGTCTTAAAGGTGTCAGGAAGAAGCACGAAATTTCAGGAGACACACCATGCACCCCGAGATCGAGTACGAGCTCATGAAGAACCACGCGAGCGAGCTCCGCAGGGCCGCCGCCGAGCACCGGCGGGTACGCGAGGCCGAGCGGGCCAACAAGTCCGAGCGCCGCTCGGTCTTCGGCAAGCTCCGTTTCTCATGACCATCCCACGAGAGCCCGGCCACCACCTCCCTCGTGGCCGGGCCTCGAAACCCCCGTAAAGGGACCCCCATAAAAGCGTCGAAAGCAATCGATCGGGCATGACATGCTGGATGACATGCGGGGACGTTCTGTCAGTCCCGTCTTCGTCGGGCGGGAAGAGGAGCTGGCGGCTCTGTCTGAAAGCTTCGACGAGGCACGAAAGGGCAGGGTGACGGCCCTCCTGCTCGGTGGCGAGGCCGGGGTCGGCAAGACCAGGCTCGTCCAGCGCTTCGCCGAGCAGTGCCAGGCCTGCGGCGCGCACGTGGTGTTCGGCGGCTGCGTGGAGCTGTCCACGGAGGGTCTGGCCTACGCGCCGTTCACCGCCGCGCTGCGGCAGCTCGTAAGGGAGCAGGGCCCCGCGGCCGTCGCCGGGCTGCTGCCGGACGGCGCGGAGCGCGATCTCGCGCGGCTGCTGCCCGAGTTCGGCGAGCCGAGCGGCGACGGCGAGACCGACACCGGCCGCGCCCGGCTCTTCGAGCAGTTCCTCACCCTCCTCGAACGCCTGGCCGCCTCCCGCCCCACCGTCCTCATCATCGAGGACATCCACTGGGCCGACCGGTCCAGCCGCGATCTCATCGCCTTCCTCAGCCGCAACCTGCACGCCCCGCAGGTGCTGATCGTCATGACCTACCGCTCCGACGACCTGCACCGCCAGCATCCGCTCCGGCCGGTGCTGGCCGAGCTGGGCAGGGTCAGCGGCGTGCACCGGCTCGACCTGCCCCGCCTGTCGCGGGACGAGGTCGCCCAGCAGATGGCCGGCATCCTCGGCGAGGTGCCCCAGTACGCCAAGGTCCAGAAGGTCTACGAGCGCAGCGAGGGCATCCCGCTGTTCGTGGAGGCCATGCTGGAGGGCGGCGAGGACTGCGCGTTCCCCGAGTCCATGCAGGACCTCATCCTCAACTCCGTCGAACGGCTGCCCGAGGAGACCCAGCGCCTGCTGCGCGTCGCCGCCGCCGGCGGCATCCGGGTCAGCCACAAACTGCTGGCCGCCGTGAGCGGCCTGTCCGACGTCGAGCTGGAGACCGCGCTGCGCCCCGCCATCGCGGGCAACGTCCTGCAGATCGCCGACAACCGCGCCTACGTCTTCAGGCACTCGCTCATCCGCGAGGCGGTGCACGACGAGCTGCTGCCCGGCGAGCACCAGCGCCTGCACGCCAGGTTCGCCGAGGAGATCTCCAAGGACCGCGGGCTGGTCCCGCCCGGGCGCGCCGCCGTCGAGCTGGCACACCACTGGTACGGCGCCCGCAACGACACCTGGGCGCTGATCTCCGCCTGGGAGGCCGCGCAGAAGTCGTTCAAGGCGTTCGCCTACACCGAGGCCGTCCCGCTGCTCGAACGCGTGCTCATGCTCTGGGACCGGGTGCCCGACGCGGCCCAGCTCATCGGCGCCGACCACACCGCCGTGCTCGAACGCGCCGCAGAGGCCGCGAACGCCGGCGGCGACGTCGACAAGGGCGCGAAGTTCGTCAAGGCCGCGCTGTCGGAGCTGGACGAGACCGAGGAGCCGGCGCGCGTCGCGCAGCTCATCGTGCGCGGGGTCGGGTTCAAGAACTCCAAGCGCCAGATGGGCGTCATCGAGGACCTCAGGCACGCCCTGCGGCTCGTGCCCGGCGACAGCCTCGACCGGGCGGAGGTCGTCACGCCGCTGAGCCGCCAACTCATGCTGCGAGGCGAGATCGCCGAGGCCAACGAGCTCATCGCCGAGGGCCTGCGCCTGGTCAGAGAGCTCGGCGACCGTTGCCTCGAAGCCGACCTGCTGATGAACCTGGCGCTCGGTCACTCGCTCAACGGCGAGACCGAGACCACGATCGCTCTCAACGAGCAAGCGCTGGAGATCGGCGTGGCGCAGGGTTCGGGCCGCCTGATCACGAGGGCGATCGGCAACAACGTCGACTCCCTGATGGACGTGGGCCGCCACGAGGACGCGCTGCGCCTGGCCAAGCACGGCTGGAAGCTGGCCAAGAAGTACGGCAGGCTGCGCGGCAGCGGCCTGTTCATCAAGAACAACTGGGCCGAGGCGCTGGAGGCGATGGGTCGCTGGGACGAGGCCATCGAGATCCTCGAAGGCGCGCTCAGCCACGGGCCGGTCCTGCGCCACAGGTACGCCATGCTGCGCACGCGCGCCGACATCGCGCTGGCCAGGGGCGAGGTGCAACTCGTCGAGGGCATCCTGTCCGAGGTCGGCGTGCTGAAGGACCGCCCCGAGGAGTTCGTCCAGGACATCATCAGCAACGCCCGCCTGCACATCGGCTGGCACCTGGTCCGGGGCGAGCCGGCGGCCGCGCTGGCCGTGGCCGAGCGGGTGCTGGCCCACCCCCGGCAGTCGAGCAAGGCCATGCTGAGCTGGCGGCTGCTCGCCCTGCTCCGCGTGGTCTGCGACGCCGCCGAGTCCACCGAGCCCGGCAGGGCGGCGACGGTACGCGGGCACGCCGCCGAGGTGGCGGCCGAGCTGTCGGTCATCGGGCCGGTCACCGAGGCGTACCGGCTGACCTACAGCGGCGACTTCGACGCCGCCGCCGCGGCCTGGGAGCGGCTCGGCCGCCCGCACAACCAGTCCAAGGCCCTGATGCGGGCGGCCACCGTGGCCGCCCGCGGCGGCGACCGCGAGGGGGCGGCGACGCGACTGAAGGTGGCGCTCCCGCTGGCCCAGGCCCTGCGCGCGACCCCGCTGATCGAGGAGATCGAGACGCTGTCGCGCCGGGTGGGCGGGGTTCAGCCCGTCCAGGAGGCTTCCGGGCTGCTGACGCCGCGCGAGCTGGAGGTGCTGCGGCTGGTGACCCAGGGCAGGACCAACAGGGACATCGCGAGCGAGCTGTTCATCTCGGCGAAGACGGTGAGCGTGCACGTGTCCAACATCCTGGCCAAGCTCGGCGTCACCACCCGGGGCGAGGCCGCCGCCGCGGCCCACCGCCTCTCGCTGCTGTCCCCGAATTAGCTCGCCCCGGATCAGCTGTTCCCGAACGGGCTGCCCCCGGATTAAAGGAGCGCTTCCGCCAGGAGGACGACGCCGAACACCGCGAACGCCGCCGCGGCGCCGTACCGGATGATCTTCTCCGGCAGGTGCTTGCCCAGCAGCCGCCCGACCAGGATCGCCAGCGCGTCCGCCGCCACCATGCCGACGGTCGAGCCGATCCAGGTGCCGAGCCAGCCGTGCTGCGTGGCCAGCGTGATGGTGGCCAGCATCGTCTTGTCGCCCAGCTCGCTCAGGAAGAACGCCACGGTCACCGCGATCAGGGCGTTCCTGGTGGTGCGCTGGGCCTTCTTCGACTCGTCCTCGGTCAGCTCGTCCCCGCGCAGCGTCCACGCGGCGAACCCGAGGAAGGCCAGCCCCGCCACGACCGTGATGGCCGTCGTCGGCAGCGCGTCACCGATCAGCCCGCCCACGGCGACGCTGACCAGGTGGACGACGGTCGTGGCGATCGTGATGCCCGCGAGCACGGGCCAGGTCTTGAAACGGGTCGCGAACGTCATCGCCATGAGCTGGCTCTTGTCGCCGAGTTCGGCCACGAAGATGACGGCGAGACTGATCCAGAACGCTTCCAACGGTCCCCTTCCGCGCGACCGAGCCGGAAGCGGCGACCCGGGGAGTTTCGGGCACGACTTCGGCCCGGCAGCGTCTCATTGCACAACTGCCAGGCCGAAGGTCTCGTCCGCCCGTATGAGGCCCGCGTGACCGGGCGCGATGAAGCGCCAGTGTGTCGATCACACGATTGGGACTACTCCCCTTCGGAAATTCCAACCAACCATAACAGCCCGCGAGCGGGACCTATTCCCCGAGGTCGCAGCCGACGAGCACGGGCTCGTTGACCAGCGTGACCCCGAACTTCTCCCGCACCCCGTCCCGGACCTCCCTGGCCAGCGCGAGCAGGTCGCCGGTGGTGGCGACCCCGTCAGGGTTGGTCAGCGCGAGCGTGTGCTTGGTGGAGATGCGCACGGGTCCGCGCCCGTACCCCTTCGGGTAGCCGGCCTGCTCGATCAGCCACGCGGCGGGCACCTTGACCGACCCGTCGGCCAGCTCCCAGCGCGGATGCCCCGGCGCGCGGGAGGCCAGCTCCTCGGCTTCCTCGGGCGTGAGGACCGGGTTGGTGAAGAACGAGCCGGCGCTGCGGGTGTCGGGGTCGTCCGGGTCGAGCACCATGCCTTTGCCGCGCCGCAGCGCCAGCACGGCCTCGCGGGCCTGCGCGAGCGGCACTTTCCCGCCGACCTCCGCGTCCAGCCTGCCGGCCAGCTCCTCGTACGCCAGCGGGCCGGACATTTCCGAAATATCCAGCGCGTACGTCACCGCGAGCACCACGTGCCGCGCCAGGTCGCGCTTGAAGGCGCTGTCACGGTAGGAGAAGCCGCACTGCCGCGCCTCCAGATCCACCACCTGCCTGGTGCGGCGGTCGTAGGCACGCACGCACCGGATGGTCTGGGAAACCTCCTGCCCGTACGCGCCGACGTTCTGGATGGGCGTCGAGCCGACCAGCCCGGGGATGCCCGACATGCACTCGATGCCCGACCAGCCCTCGGCCACGGCGCGGGCGACCAGCGGATCCCAGTCCTCCCCCGCCTCGACCGTGAGCAGCACCTCGTCGCCGTCGCGCGAGACGGCCACGCCCTGGGTCGAGACCTTGACGACCAGCCCGTCGAAGCCCTCGTCGGACACCACGACGTTGCTGCCCCCGCCGAGCACCAGCGTGGGCAGCCCTTTCATGTCGGCCTCGGCCACCAGGGACACGAGGTGCTCCGCCGTGGTCGCTTCGGCGAAGTCGCGGGCGGGGCCACCTAGGCGCAGCGTGGTGTACGGCGCGAGCATCTCCATGGGCCACTAGCTTATGAGGTGCCCAGTATGCGCAGCACGCGGTCGAAGTTCCGCCGGGACTCCCGGGCGTCGTAGTCGGGATCCACGTCGTGCGATCCCAGCCGCACCGCGGGCAGCGGCTCCTCGGGCACGACCAGCTCTCTGTGCTCCTGCTGGAGGGCCAAGGAGAGCGCCAGATCGGCGTTCCTGCCGTAGCCGGCGTCCTCGGGCAGGGCTCCGAGCGCCGGGGCTCGGCGTACCGCCATGAGCTCCCCTGTCAGCGCCCGCACCCTCCGGCCCGGCCCCGACTCCACCACCCGAACCGGCCCGGGCTCGCCCTCGCGGACCGGCCCCGGCTCGCCGCCGCCGCGGACCGACGGCGCCACCCCGTCGTTGACCGGCTCCGGCCCCGGCCCCGGCTCCCTGTCCGGGAAGTCCACACCCTTCCACCCGGCCGCCACGGCGCCCTCCGCGACGGCCGCGACCAGCGGGGTCAGCGCGTCGCCGCAGAGCTCGATGTTCGTCTCCATGAGAACGTGCACGTCCGACTCGTCGAGCCGCAGCAGCTTGGCGCGGCATTCGCCCCAGGTCGCCGTGCCCCCTCGCCAGTGCGGCTCCTCGGCGACGTGCCACACGGCGATCCGGTCCGGATGCCGGTCGGCCAGCTCGTCCAGCACGTCACCGGCGCCGTCGACGTCCCCAAGATCGAAGGCGAGCACGCGGGCGTTCGTGTGCTCGACGATCGATCGCACACTCTTCCTGACGTCCTCCGGCCAGCCGTCGACCAGCAGGCTCACGCTGACGGTGACGTCCTTGGTCTCCGTACGCTGGCGTTCCAGCTTGACGCCCAGCTCGTCGAGGCGGTTGGTGGCCAGCGAACTGTCCCAGGCGCGCTGGGCGTGCAGCATGGAGTCGCCCGTGTCGCCAGGCTGCCCGGGAGCGCCGGAGAACCCCAGCTCGGCGGCAGGCTCAAGCCGAGCATGCGCCCCTGCCCCACTCCCCTCAGCCTTCGTACCGGTTCCGGTCGCCTTGGCCTTCGTACCAGCCGCCATGCCGGTTTCGGTGCCGCCCGCGGTGTCCCGTCCGGTGCCGGAGCTGCCCGCCACCCTCTCGACCCGCGCCGGCCGAAGGTGGGCGGGCGGCTTGGCATCGGTCACAGCGGAAACCGGGATCGATCGAACCGTGGGCCAAACTCGTCGCGCAGCTTCGTTCATAGACGTCACGCGTACCCGAGACCCGCCCGAAATATCACCCGGCCGGCCGGCCCGTCAGGACAGCTGCACCACCGCACGGGCCTTGGAAAGCACCTTCTGATCGCCTGACCTGGCGGTGAGCCCGATGACCACCCGCTTGTCCTCCAGCTTCTCCTCCACCACCCCGCTGACCGAGACCGTCGCCCCCTGATCGTCGTCGGGAACGACCACCATCGACGAGAACCGCACCCCGAAGTCCACCACCGCCCCGGGATCCCCCGCCCAGTCCGTGACGAACCGCCCGGCCTGCGCCATCGTGTACATCCCATGCGCGATCACGTCGGGCAGCCCCACCATCTTGGCGAACCGCTCGTTCCAGTGGATCTGGTTGAAGTCCCCGGAAGCCCCGGCGTACATCACCAGGTTGAGCCGGCGCACGTTGTAGTCCACGGCCGGGATCTCCTGCCCGACCTCGACCTCGTCGTACTTCACCGTGGCGGTCATCTCAACCGGCCCCTCCGCGCTCGACGATCGTGTTGTAGGTGACGCAGACCGGCTCGCCGTCGACGGTCGTCACTTCGCTCCTGACCGTCAGCAGCTCATTCCGCCCGGCCGTACGGATGTCAGTGATCGTCGCGGTCGTGACGAGCTGGTCCCCGGCGCAGACCTGCCGGACGTACTCGAAGCGCTGCTCGCCGTGGACGACCATGGCCAGGTTCAGCCCGAGGTCGGGATCGACGAGCGCCTCACCCCCGCTCTGCAGACTGAACACGATGGGGAACGTGGGCGGCGCGATCACATCGGGGTATCCGGCGGCCTGGGCGGCCTCTTTGTCCCGGTAGAGCGGGTTGTTGTCACCGATCGCGGCGGCGAACTCCCTGATCTTCACCCGGCTGACCTCGTAGGGCGTGCTGGGCGAATAGGTCCTGCCCACGAAGTCTCGGTTCAAGGCCATCAGTGCTCCCTCGCATGTCACCAACCGAGCGCTGCTGAGGCCGACGGTAACAGAACAAGGTTCGGCTGTCGCCGGTGATTATCTTGATTTTGCTCCGCGAACTTTCCCGCCGCCGTGCCTTCCCAAAACCCACACCATAAACACCGCCCTGGCACGCCGCCGCGGTGACCACCGTCCCCCGTACGGGACCTAGCGCCTCCAGGACTCACAGAGTCCGCCACCGTGACACCGCCCACTGCCTCGCACACGGGCCACCCACCCTCAGCGCGCCACCGCCGCACACGGGACCAGCCACCGTCGCCAAGCCCCGAGCCCATCACGGCACCCACTGCCCCGCACCCGGTCAACCACCCTCAGCGCAAGCGGCCACCGTCACGACACCCGCGGACTCCCATGCAACCGGCCACGTCACGGCCATCCGCCGGCACCGCAGAGCCCACCGCCATCACGGCACCCGGTGCCCGATGACCGGCACGGAGCCGACCGCCGTCAGCACGTCTACCGACCCCCGAAGGCCGATCATCGTCACAGCACCCGCACGGCCACCACCACGGCACCCACGGACCCGCAGGCGGCCGGCCACCTTCAGCACGCCCGCAACTCCCAAGGACCAGGCCGCATCACGACACCCGCCGCTTCTCCCAGGAGACCGGCGACGGTCACGGCACCCGCCGCCTCTCCCACGGGACCGGCGACGGTCACGACACCCGCCGCCCTTCCCAGGAGACCAGCGACGGTCCGACACCCGCAGCCCCTGCTGGCCCAACCCTCCGCAGGGACGATCGCCATCAGGGCGCCAGAGGGGACCATGGGGCCCGTGTGGAGCCCCTGGAACGATGTGCAGACACGACGAACCGGCGCCCTGTGGTAGGACGCCGGTTGCGCGATATGACGAAATGTGGGGCAGAAGCCCTGCCCGGAGACCTAGCGGGTCTCGCGGTGCGCGCGGTGGCAGCGGCAGTTGGGGCAGTACTTCTTCAGCTCAAGCCGATCCGGGTCGTTGCGCCGGTTCTTCCGCGTGATGTAGTTGCGGTGCTTGCACTCCTGGCAGGCCAGCGTGATCTTCGGCCTAACGTCGGTGGCAGCCACTTGGGAGTGCCTTTCTACGTTCGGGACATGGACACGCCCGTACCCAGGCCTGTTGACCTGGGAGTGGGCAGTAGCGGAGGCCGGACTTGAACCGGCGACACAACGATTATGAGCCGTTTGCTCTGCCTGACTGAGCTACTCCGCCTTTGAGCCGGTAACGACCCCGGCCCCGTAGAGGATACCCGACGCAGCGAGCACATTCGTAACTCGCCCGATCGGGTGGGGTGCTCCCAGTATGCCTCAGGAACCCCCGACAACCGAAATCCATTACCAATCGGCGATGCTCGCCCCCGAACAGCCGACTCCACGTGAAGATCAATCAGTGGAGGAGGCAAGCGTAGCAGCGACCGGCGCGAGGCGCACAACCCCTGACAGCCCCTGGATCTCGCCGTGGCGCTCAACATCCCACCCGCTCCGCGCAGCCGTGAGAGCCGTACCTTTTGGGCATGAGCTTCGTGGGCACTCCCCGGCCCCGTCCGCGCTGGTACCACGCGCACACGGATCTGGAGGACTTCGCGATCGTGAGCTACCGGGTGGACGCCGACGCGCTCGCCCGGCACCTGCCCGAGGGCTTCGCCCCCATGGAGACGAACTTCGGGGACGGCCCCGCAGCCCTGGTCTCCGCCGTCGCCTTCCGCGACCGGGACTTCCACTTCCGGTTCCTGCCTCAGGTGTCGATCAACTGCGGCCAGATCAACTACCGGGCCTACGTCACCGCGTACGGCAAGGCGGGCGTCTGGTTCTTCGGCACCCGCCTGGACCACCCCGTCGTGGCGATCCCGCAGCACCTTTGGGGCATGCCGTGGCGCCGCGACCACATCCGCATCGAGGCCGACTGGCTCGCCACCCCGGCCCGCTGGCGCCTGCAGTCCGCCGACGGCCGGTGCGAGGCGGTCGAGGCCCCTCAGGCTCCGGCGCTGCTGGACGGCTTCTCGGACGACTCGGACTGGCTGGAGCAACTCACCCATCCGACCCAGGGCTGGTACCGGCACAGGGACGGCAGGGTGGGCGCCTACAGCATCTGGCACCCGGTCATGCGGCCCCGGCATCTGGAGGCCGTCTTCGCCAGGTTCCCCTTTTTCGAGCGCCTGGGGCTGATCACGCCGGACACGCCCCCACACTCGATCCTGGCGCAGGCCCGGATCCCCTTCGACATCCACACCCCGCCGCATCGCTTCCACCCGGACGAGTGATCACACCCTCGACCGCGACCAGCACGCGTGGCTGCCGGATGCGCTGGGCGGGCTGAGGCCGCGTTCCGAGGTGGGCGTTGAGTCCCGCTGGGGTGCAGTGGGCGTTGGTCCCGCTGGGGTGGAGTAGTGGGGCGCATCCCGGCAAGGCATCCGGCGCGCCTCCACAGGGTGAGCACGGCGCCGCCAAGGCGAGTGCACCGCAAGACGGGCAGCCCGCGCAGGACGGGCAGGGTTTGCTCGACCCAACTCATCCGGCGCGGCGCCGTAGGGCGAGCGGGAGCGCGTGGGTGTGGGTGGGTGGGTGGGTGGGGGCGTGGGGAAGGTCGGTGGCAGGGCGTGGCGGTGGTTAAGGGTGGGGCACCGGCTCTGGGAGGCCAGGAGCCCGGGAGACCCGGAGAACGGGAGGCCGGGAGACCGGGAGATGCGGGCCGGGAGACGGGGAAAATGCGAAACGCCCGGCCCCGCTGTCTGCGGGTCGGGCGTTGTGGTTGTTCTGAGGGAGAGCCCCCAAACGGAATCGAACCGTTGACCTTCTCCTTACCATGGAGACGCTCTGCCGACTGAGCTATAGGGGCCTGTCCAGCGCTGCGGACAGGTGTAACCATACACGGCACTCACCGATGATGCGAACTCGTTCGGGCCTCCGCGCGCTCTTCCGCACGCCGCTGCGCCGGCAGTTCGATGACCTCGCACAGATCGGCCAGGTCGACGTGTCTGGCCACCTCCGCCACAGAGGTGCAGTCGGCGACCACCCACCCATGCTGCTGCACGCGCAGCAGTTGCCGCCCGCCGCGCACCACGCCAACGACCTCGTAGCCGTCGAGGCCGACCCATCGCCTGTCCATAGCGGCACAGAGTAGCCCCCGGGTCTCTCAATTTTTGCCATGCCACACGCGTTACAGGCCATACCGAATCGGTTCAGAGCCGGTAGAAGCCCAAGAAGTCCTTCCGCCGGGCGATGTCGTCCACGCGCACCACCGCTCCGGTCTCGGGCGCGTTCATCATCTTCCCGTTGCCGAGATATATGCCCACATGGTGGGTTTTGATGGCTTTTTTCGTGATTTTTCCGAAGAAGGCCAAGTCCCCCGGCATGGCCACCCCTACCCACCGCATCCGCCGGACATGATCGTTGGTGTTCCCCGGCCCCAGCACGTCCGACCCGCTCGCCAGCGCGTACACCCACCGCGCGAACCCCGAGCAGTCGAGCCCCCGCGTCCGGGCGGCCGGGCAGGGCTGGATCTTCCCGTGGTATCCCTTGCAGGTCCCGTTCGAGGGGCCGGGCTCCTCGGCGTGGCCGCCGCCCCACGAGTAGACGATCCTGCGCTGCTCCAGCTCGTACGCGATCCGCACGACGTTCTCCGGCACGTACAGCCGCAGCGGCACGGAGGCCGTGGCGGCCAGCATGACCAGCACCGCCGCCCCTGCCGCCAGTCGCCACCGCCTCATACCGTCCCGCCCCCGACAAGCTCCATGGCCTTTGGGAGCCATCCTGCCTTATGGCGACAAAGCGCTAGAAGGCGTGTCAGCGGGC
Source organism: Nonomuraea sp. JJY05 (assembly GCF_043496855.1). Classification (NCBI taxonomy): domain Bacteria; kingdom Bacillati; phylum Actinomycetota; class Actinomycetes; order Streptosporangiales; family Streptosporangiaceae; genus Nonomuraea; species Nonomuraea sp. JJY05. The sequence goes on along the minus strand of NZ_JBIEIS010000029.1, from coordinate 156,798 downwards.
CTTGAGAGTCAGCTTCACCGAGCCCACCGTGACGGACAGCCCGACCGTGCCCTTCGATCTGGACGGCTTCGTGGTGATCGTGAACGTCGCCTTCTGCCCCCGCGCCAGCTCCCCGACCTGGCACAGCACCGCCGTGCCGCTGAACTTGCACCCGGGCGCCTTCACCACGCGCTGCCCGCCGAACGCCCGCCCCGACACCTTGACGTCCTTGACGGGGTGCGGGCCGGTGTTCGAGACGGTGACCGTGTACGTCTTCCGATTCCTGGCCGCGCCCGAGACGGTCACCTCGGCGGGCGGGTTGGCCAGCTCCTTGAGCTGGGACTCGGAGCCGTTGAACGAGTTCTGGCCGCCGGCCAGCGTGCCCTTCTCCGCCGACTGCCAGAACGTGTGCCGCTTCCAGCTCTTCGGCAGCTCACCGGGGTCGTCGCCCCAGCGGGCGAGCCAGAGCGGGTTCGACTTGAACTTGTCGGAGTTGCCCGTGCAGGTCTGCCACCAGCTCGTGGTGGTGTAGATGATCGCGCGACGGCCGGTGGCCTCGTGGTACTTCTTGGTGAAGTCCTTGATCCACTTGACCATGTCCTCGGTGGACAGGTCGTAGCAGTTGTTCTTGCCGTTCTTGTCCTTGTACGGGTTGTCCTCGATATCGAGCACTCCGGGCAGCGTTTGACCATCACTGATCCAGCTGCCGCCGTTCTGCAGGAAATAGTCGGCTTGGGCCGTCCCATCGGATTCGTGTGGTTGCGCAAAGTGATATGCGCCCCGGATCAGCCCGGCCCCGGCGGCGCCGCCGTACTGTGCGTCGAAACGTGGGTTGCGGTAGTTCGTCCCCTCAGTGGCCTGGACGAACGCGAATTTCCCACCCCCCGAGGCCACGCTTCCCCAGTCGACGTCGCCCGTCCAGTTACTGACGTCGACACCGGGAACACCGTCGGCCGCCTCCGCGACTCCGCCCATCCCTAAGGCAGCAAATACCGCAATTACCCACAGACTTTTCACGCGGGAGATCATTGCGGAGCCTGACACAATCCCGCAAGTCCCGAAATATCGACTGTTTTTGAGGTATCAACCCAATAGACCGCCCCTACTCCCAGCGGCCGTGCCCCCGCCCGGCGCCGGCCAGCAGCGTCCACAGGCTCTCCCCGGCGGCCACGCCCAGCCGCCTGCTCCACTCCCGCTCGTCGACCCCGGGCGGCCGTTCGAGCACGTCGGCCAGCGTCTCCTTGAGGTCGTCCTTGCTGAAGACCGGCAGGCCGAGCGCCCGCCCCACCGCCCGCGCGACCGTTGACTTCCCGGCCCCGGGCAACCCGTTCACCAGCACCACCATCCGGCACACGGTCAGCCATGCTGCCAGCCCCGGCCGGAAAATCTTCCGAACACCCGGAAACCCGCACCTCAGCGCCCCGAAATCCGCCGTCGCAGGCCACCTTCAGAAACGGCGTTTCCGCAGGTAGGAGCGCTTTATGAACGTGACATTCGCGTTTGCCAAACCCGATTCAACCTGCACAAACTTGATCCGATCCTCAATCGCGCCCCCGACCAGGGGTTATTTCGCCATGCCCGGAGAGGCCGACCATGATCCATGCCCGGGGACTGACCCGAGTGTTCAAAGTCAAGAAGGAGCGTGTGGAAGCCGTACGCGGCATCGACCTGGAGGTGGAGGCCGGTCAGCTCGTCGCCTTCCTGGGGCCCAACGGCGCGGGTAAATCCACCACCCTGCGCATGCTCACGACCCTCCTGCCGCCCACCTCGGGCACCGCCACGGTGGCGGGCCACGACGTGGCCAAGGACCCGGCGGGCGTGCGGGCCCGCATCGGCTACGTGGGCCAGCGCAACAGCGCGGGCGAGAACTTCCTCGTCCGCGACGAGCTCGTCACCCAGGGCCGCTGCTACGGCCTCGACGCCAGACAGGCGACCGCCCGCGCCGAGGAGCTGCTCGATCTGCTCGACCTCAGAGCGCTGGCCAAGCGGCGCCCCGGCACGCTCTCGGGCGGCCAGCGCCGCCGCCTGGACATCGCGCTCGGCCTCATCCACCGCCCCGGCCTGCTCTTCCTCGACGAGCCCTCGACCGGCCTCGACCCGAAGAGCCGCGCCGACATCTGGCAGCACATCCTGCGGCTGCGGGAGACGTACGGGACGACGCTCTTCCTGACCACTCACTACCTGGAGGAAGCCGACAACATGGCCGAACGCGTGGTGATCATCGACAACGGTCGGATCATTGCGGACGGCACCGCCGAGCAGCTCAAGAACGACCTCGCCGGTGACCACATCACCATCACCACCAGCACGGAGGTGGAGGCCCGCAGGGCGGCGGAGCTCGGCGGCGGCTCCGCCGACGGCACCACCGTACGCCTGCGCGTCCCCAACGCGGCCGCCGCGCTCCCCGACTACCTCAGAACCCTGGACGGCTCCGGCATCAAGGTCACCACCGCCGAGACCATCCGTCCGACGCTCGACGACGTGTTCCTCGCTCTTACCGGGAGAAGCCTCACCGATGACGACATTCTTTCGTGACACCGCCACCGTCTTCTCGCGCGAGTTCAAGCCGGTCGTGCGCGACTCGGTCGGGCTGCTGTTCGAGATGGGGCAGCCGCTGCTGTTCCTGTTCCTGTTCGGGGCGCTGCTGGACGGGGCCGTCGGCTCGTCGTGGCAGTGGTTCGTGCCGGGGATCCTGGTCATGATGTGCCTGACGGGCCCCATGTCCTCCGGCTACACCCTGCTGGTCGAGCTGATCGGCGGCTCGCTGGAGCGCCTGATGGTCACCCCGCTGAACCGCACGGCGATGCTGGTGGGCCGGACGATGAAGACCATGATCGTGCTGCTGGCCCAGGCCGTCCTGATCATCGTGCTGGCGGTCCCCCTGGGCTTCGAGTTGCATCCGGCGGGCGTCCTGGCGGGCCTGGCGCAGCTGGTCGTCTTCGGCGTCGGCCTGGGCTCGCTGTCGTTCGTGCTGGCCATCAAGTCGGCGCCCAGCGGCACGCTCTTCTACGTCGTCAGCCAGTCGGTCATGTTCCCCCTGCTCCTCCTCTCGGGGGTGCTGCTCCCCATGGAGACGGCTCCGGCGTGGCTGCGGACGGTCGGGTACGCGAATCCGGTCACGTACATCGTCGAAGCCCAGCGAGCCCTCTTCTCCGGAAACCTGACAAGCCCCTCGATCCTGTACGGGACCGCCGCAGCCTGCGCGATAGCCGCGATCGGCCTCTACCTAGGCAACCGGGCCATGCGCCGGGGGGTCTGAGACCCTTGAGGGATGACTCATCTGACGGTCCCCTGGATCCCCGTACGCCATCGTCTGGACGTGATCCTGTCCCCGGCCCTGCCGCCGCTGGACAAGACCACGTCGGCGTTCGCGTTCGTCTCGGACGGGACCGGCAGAACGCTCATGACGTGTGTGGACAAGGAGGGCCGCGGGTGGGACATCCCCGGCGGCCATCTCGAACCCGGCGAGACGGCCCTCGACGCCGCGGCCAGGGAGCTGTATGAGGAGACCGGCCTGCGCCTGCCGCCCACCGCGTTGTCCGCCTTCGCCTGGCAGCGCATCGAGCTCCTGGACGCGGCCCCGGCCGGCTACCGCTACCCGCCGCTGACGTACATGGTGATGTTCAGGGCCCGTCTCCCGCATCCGGGCCGGCCGACCGAGCCGCCGGCCGGCTCGGAGAGCACCAGGGCGGACTGGCTCTCACCGTCGGAGATCGCCCGCGTCTGCCCTGATCGCACCTGGTTGTCGCTTCTGGACGGCCCGAGCCCGCAATAGCTATTTGGGAGCCTTCTCCTTGAAGAGATAACCGCCCACGATCACGAACCCGATCTGGAAGAGCCAGAGCCGCACGTCCGCCACCTCGGGCTTCATCTGGGTCCACGCCTGCTCGGGCAGGAAGCCCGGGCCGAGGATGCTGGCCATGATGACGGTGATGAGCACGCCTAAGTAGACGCCGATGAACCAGCTGCGATGGCGGACCGCGGTCTTCTCCAGCAGCTGCACCACCGGTGAGTCCGGGGGCGGCGGGGAGAGATCCACCAGTTCGCTCTTCGGTTGGACGTCCTCGGCCCCCTCGGCTCCGGATCGATCTCCGGCGCCAGACGGCTGACTGGCTCCACTCATGTTTCCTCCATCAGCCCATGCGTCAGGGCTGACTACGGGGAGGTGCGTTGGACCACCTCAGACTGCGATGGGACCCACCTCGGAGAGCGAGCCACGTGTTTATGTCAGATCTCTGCCGCTTCATGCGGGATTTCTGCCACGCTGCCCGATCGCGCGCCCCTGCGGGATAAGGCACATCCTAGGGGCCTGTGGGATTCGAGCGCGCCTTTAGCCCACATTTCATGATGACATGACTCGTACCATTTGCCAGGATTAGCCGTATATGACGGGAGGATCTTTCCGCACCGGTATAACGTTCCTACTTCCAGGTGTGACAGGACAACACTCGGTATGGATCGGACCCGGTTCTCATGGCAGGCCAGCGTGTATAAAAAAACATGCACCTACGATGAGGGCCCAGCAAGCAGCGAGACGTCGGAGCATCCCCGCCCTCTACTCCACGTGCCCCCTTACCCCCAAGGGCCAGGAGACATGACCATGACGCGTGAGTCCACCGGCAAGGACACCAGGCTCGAGCAGGAGAGGAGCAACAACAACAGCAATTTCGTCCGGTTGTCCGTCAATCTGAGCCACGAAACCGCGCAGACGTTCAAGGCCCTGGCCGAGCGCAAGGGCCTGTCGTTCACCGAGGCGATCCGCCGCGCCATCACCATCTGGAAATTCGTCGAGGACCAGCTCGCGCAGGGCCATGAGCTGGCCATCGTGGAGTCCGACGGAAATCCGCGGAAAATACTGTTCCTCTGATCAGCTATTCACCGCGCTCCTGGGAACCCCTATGACGAAAGGGGCTCCCGGGTGAAGCTCGCGCGGTAGGCCGTGGGAGTGAGGCCGACCCGGCTGACCAGGTGTTTGCGGAGGGAGTCCGCGCTGCCCAGGCCGCTGCGCCCGGCCACCTGGTCCATCGGCAGGCCGGTGGTCTCCAGCAGCTCCCTGGCCCGGTCGACGCGCCGGTGCAGCAGCCACTGCAGCGGGCTCAGCCCGGTCTCCGCGTGGAAGCGCCTGGCCAGGGTCCGCACGCTGATCTTGGCGTGGCCGGCCAGGTCGGCCAGGGTGAGCGGGCGGTCGAGGTGCTCGAGCACCCAGGCCCGGGTGGAGGCGAGCGAGGTGCCGCGCTCGGGAGGCAGCGGGGTCTCGATGAACTGGGCCTGCCCGCCCGGCCGTACGGGGGAGACGACCGCGAGGCGGGCGGCCGTGTTGGCCACCGCCGCCCCGTAGTCGAGCCTGATCAGGTGCAGGCACAGGTCGATGGCGGCCGCGGCGCCCGCCGAGGTGAAGATGCCGTCGTCCTCGACGAACAGGACGTCGGGCCGCACGTCGACCGACGGGAAGCGGGCGGCGAGGTCGCCGGCCAGCCCCCAGTGGGTGGTGGCGCGGCGCCCGTCGAGCAGGCCGGCCTGGGCCAGCACGAACGCGCCCGTGCACAGCGAGGCGATCCGCGCCCCGCCGGCCGCGGCCTTGCGCAGGGCGTCCAGGACCTCCGGGGGAGCCTGCTCGCCGCCGCTGCCGACCGCGATCACCGTGTCGGCGTCCTCCAGTGCCTCCAGGCCGTGCGCCACCACCACGTCGGGGCCCGCGACGGTCGGCACGGCGCCGGGCCGCGCCGTACAGACGCGTACGTCGTAGTGGGGGACGCTGTTGAACACCATGAGCGGGATCGAGACGTCGAAGCTCAGCACGGGAGGAACGATCACTGCGGCGAGGCGGTGCATGGCCAGATCCTCCGGATAGTTGGCATTCCGGCCACTATGCTACGAGGCCGCAGGTCGGCACGGTTGTAATCATGAAATTTCATGTGATCGTGGGTCGCGGGGCCACCGCGTCGAAGACCGCTCTGCTGCTGGCCGAGGACGGCGAGCGGGTACGGATGATCAGCCGCACGGGCGGCGGGCCCGACCACCGGCTCGTCGAGAGGGTCGCCGCGGACGCGACCGACGCCGACCGGCTCACAGAGCTGGCCGAGGGGGCGGACACGCTGTTCACCACCGCCGCGCCGCCCTACCACTCCTGGCCCGAGCAGTTCCCGATCCTGTCGGCGTCGCTGATCACCGCCGTGCGGCGGACCGGGGCCGCGTACGTCATGCTCGGCAATCTCTACGCCTACGGGCCGGTGGACGGGCCGATCACGCCCCACTTCCCGCTGACGGCGACCGGGCCCAAGGGGCGGGCCAGGGCACGCGTGTGGGAGGAGGCCGCCGCCTCAGGGGTGAAGGTCACCGAGGTGCGGGCCGGCCAGTTCTACGGCGCCGGCGCCTTCTCGGTGTTCAGCCTCATGGTGCAGCGGCCCGTGCTGGAAGGCGGCCTGGCCCTGGTGCCGCAGGAACTCGACGTTCCGCACAGTTACTCGGCGATCGACGACGCCGCGCGCACGCTGGTCGCCGCGAGCCGCGAGGAGCAGGCGTACGGCCGGGCCTGGCACGTGCCCACCGCGACCCTGTCGGTGCGGGAACTGGCCGGGCGGCTGGCGGACCTCGCGGGGGCGCCGGCGCCGCGGCTGGAGGAGATGACGGAACGCGACCTGGTCCTGCTCGGGGTCACCGATCCGTTGTGGGGGGAGATGCACGAGGTGCTCACCAAGCCGGGCCACCCGTTCGTCGTCGACTTCTCCGAGACCGAGAAGATCCTCGGCGTCAGCGCCACCCCGGTCGATGAGGTGCTCCGGCCACTGATCCAGCGTCGCCAAGGGGTTCGTTGAGGCGGTTGCTGAAGCGGGCGAGCATGGTGGTTTGGTAGGTCTCCGGGACCAGCCGGGCGATCAGCGGCGGGACGGGACATGTTCAGCCGCGTCACCGAGGCCTACCGTTCCGCCACCGAGGAAGTGCGGGGGTGAACCAGGCACGCGCTCACGACGCGCCGAGCCGGACCTCCGCCACCGGCCGCCAGTCCCATGCGGTCTCCGGTCCGTCCTGGTTGACGACGTGGATGCTGCGGATGGTCACCTCGCGCTCCGGAAGCCGCTCCCCGAGCGCGTCGATGATGGGGGCCGCCGGGCCGTCCGCATTGCTGTAGGCCACGGTGACGTGCGGCAGCCAGGTGTCATGGGCGAGAACGCCGTCACGGCCCGTAGCCGCCCGCGTGGCGAACCGCGCCGCCTCGAGCAGGGGCCGCAGCCGCTCGGCCGGCCGCGCCTCCAGCACGACCGCCTCGGGGTGGTAGAGCACCCGCCCCAGCGTGACCGTGATCGGCTCGACCCGCGCGAGCTGGCCCGCCGCCTCCTCGGCCATCACGCTCACCTGACGGTCGGTGATCTCGTGCGAGTTTCCGGCGACGAACGTGGTGAGGTGGATGAACCGGCGCGGCACCAGATCGAGCCCTGCCAGGCCGGCCAGCCGGTCGTGCGCCTCCTGGACGATGGCCCGCGCCTGCGGGTCCTCCCCCAGCAGGACGTGCCAGTAGAGCCGGCCCTGGCCCGGCGGCAGCATGAGCGATCGGCGCCTGTCCCAGCGATTCGCCATGCGCGTCGGAAGCGGGCTCACGCGTCCTCCTCGGTGGGAGCGGGCAGCTGATCTGCTCACGCAGCGTGGTCACGATATCCGACTCGGCGAGTCGCGGTCACGAGGGGAAGCGCGGGACAGCCGCAGATAGGCCCGGTCGTCGAAACTCCCGGCGCCGGCCGCCACCGCCTTGGTGGCCGCGTGTTCCAGGATGCGCAGCCGGTCGGCCCGTAACGACGCCCGAAGCTCCGCTTCGGCCGCCGCGAGGGTCTGCGCCGGGCCGAGGTAGCCGTCCGACGCCAGCACCACCTCATCCACGTCGTCCGCCAGCACGAACGTCTCCACGAACCGCTCCGGGACCGGCCGCCCGTCCAGCAGGCCATATCCGAAAGGACCGGCTTCATCCCGGTTGGCCAGCACAGCCTGGCGCTCCAGGACTGGCCGGATCAGCGCCCGCCCCGGATCGGTGGCCGCCAGCTCCTCCGGATGCTCTCCCTGCAGCAGCAGGCAGTGAAGGTAGGCGGCCCGGGCACCGGCCAGCACCGTGTCGATCAGCTTCCCGCCGGGGTGACGACGCCACCCGCCGTCACGGTGGCCCAGGGCGACGTGGACATCGCCCACGCGCCACACCAGCCGCCGTCGCGGCCAGGCCACCGCCGCGACGGCGGCCGGCGCGAGGAGGTCGTCGTAGGCGACGGACCACTTGCGGCGCAGCTCCATCAGCTCCGCCGAGACGGCCGCGACCGCCTCCGCCACGGTGACGTCGGCGGGCAGGGTGGCGAGGGTCTGCGCGACGCGATCGGCGGCCAGGGCCCCGCCGCTCGCCCCGCCGTAGTCGCGGCCGGACTTGTCGGTGACGCCGTCGATCACCGCCGCGCAGCGAACGCCGCCGTCGTCCTCGAGGACCACCACCCGGTCCTCGCCGGGCTCCGCGCCCTTCGCGCGCACCGCGCGCTCGGCCACCCGCCAGCCCGCCACGAGAGCCGCCGCGCTCAGGTCGTCCGGAGCAGGGAGACGAGATCGTCCCACCGGGCCATCAGCAGGCCCAGCACGGCGCCGAAGACACCGACGATCGCGCCGATGGCCGGATCGAAGGAGCCATTCACCAAGGAAGCGGCCAGCCCGAGCAGCGCCACCGCGATGAGGATGCCGTTGCGGGCCACGTGCGCCATGCTCAAGGGCGTCTGGGAGGCGCCGAAGCAGCGGCAGGGGACGGCGGCGCCCCTCCGTACCACCATGACGACGGCGACGGTGAGACAGCCGAGCAGCCCCGCCGCGAGGACGAACGACGCCGATCCGGCCCAGCGGAGGGGAACCGCGGCCAGCACGATGACGCCGGCCTCGGCCACCGCCGTCGCCGTCGCGGCCGCCGGCGCCCTGGCCTTGTCGATCACCGCCATCGCCCTGATCGACTGGACGAACTCGCTCCAGGCCCGGCGGCTGGAGACCTTGCTCGCCAGCGCGAGAGCGAACACCGTGAGCAGCAGCAGTCTGCTCGCCACATCGACATACTGCATAGACCGCAACCTGCCATGGCCAGGCAAATCCGGCAAGAGCACCACTGCGTTACTCTCGAAGATCCACGATCAGGGGGTGGACCGTCGTGCTGATCCGGCTACTCGGCCCGGTGGAGGTGGAGCGCGCGGGGCAGCCCCGGCCCGTGCGCCCGCCGCAGGTCGCGCTCGCCCTCGCCGCGCTGGCTTGGGAGGTCGGCCGGGTCGTGCCGGTCGACACGCTCCTCGCCCGGGTCTGGGGCGAGCAGGTCCCGCCCGGCGCGCGGCGCACCCTGTACACGATCATCACCCGCATCCGGCGCGACGTGCTCACGGACGAGGGCGCCGTCGTCGGCCGGCTCGGGGGTTACCTGCTCGACGTGGACGAGTCAGCGGTGGACGTGCCGCGGTTCCGCGCGCTCGCCGACCAGGCGGTGGCCGTGCCGGACCCGGTGCCGCCGCTGGGCGCGGCTCTGGCGCTGTGGCGTGGCGATCCGCTGACCGGGCTGCCCGGCGAATGGGCCGAACGGGCCCGCCACCGCCTGCGCGACGAGCGCAGGGAGATCCTCCTGGGCTGGGCACGGGTGATGACCGGCCGGGACGCCGCGGCGGCGGTGGCGGCGCTGTCGCCGCTGGCCGAGGAGTACCCCCTGGACGAGCTGGTGGCGGCGGCGCTGATCGAGGCGCTGCACGCGTGGGGGCGGACCGCCGAGGCGCTGGCCCACTTCGCCCAGGTACGCCGGACGCTCGCCGAGGAGCTGGGCGTCGAACCGGGCACGGCGCTGCGGCGCGTCCACCGCAAGCTGCTGCGCTCCGGCGACACGGCCGAGACGGCGCGTCCGGTCCCGGCGCAGCTGCCGGTCGGCCTGCGGCACTTCGTCGGCCGGTCGGCCGAGCTGGAACGGCTGGCCGCGATCGGCGAACAGCCGGCCACCGCGGCGGTCTGCGCGATCTCCGGACCGCCCGGGGTGGGCAAGTCGTCGCTCGCGTTGCGCTGGGCCCGGCTGCACCGCGATCGCTTCCCCGACGGGCAGCTGTACGCCGATCTCAGCACGATCGACCCGGCCGACGGGGCCATGGTCCTGCCCCGGTTCCTCGGCGCGCTCGGGGTCACGGAGGCGCAGGTGCCGTCGGGGGTGGAGGCGCAGATCGGGCTCTACCGCAGCATGCTGGACTGTCGCCGGGTGCTGGTCGTGCTCGACGACGCCCGCAGCGCCAACCAGGTCCGCCCGCTGCTGGCCACCGCGCCGGGGTGCCTGACGCTGGTGACCGGCCGCTCCGAACTGTCCGGGCTCTCGGTCACGGCCGGGGCGCACCTGGTCAACCTGGACGTCCTGCCTGGCGACGACGCGTACGCCCTCTTGGTGGCGTGGCTGGGCGAGGCCCGGCCGGCGGCGGAGCCGGAGGCCACCGCGAACATCATCCGCCGGTGCGGCCGGCTGCCGCTGACGCTGGCGATCGTCGCGGCGCAGCTGGCGCAGCGCACCGATCTGCCGCTGGCCGAGGTCGCCGCTGACCTCGAGCGGGCCGAGGCCGACCTGGAACCGTTCGCCCACAGCGACCCCGCGATCGACCTGCGCCGCGTGTTCGGACGCTCGTACCGGGACCTGCCCGTGCCGGCGGCCCGGCTGTTCCGGCGGCTCGGGCAGCATCCCGGGCCGCACCTGCCGCTGCCGGCGGCGGCGAGCCTGGCGGCCCTGCCGGTGGAGCGCGCGCGGGAGCTGGCCAGGCACCTCGACCGCGTCAACCTGGTCGAGATCCGCGCGCCCGGCCGCCTGCACCTGCACGGCCTGCTGCGCGTGTACGCGTCGGAGCAGGCACGGGCCGCCGACACCCGGGCGGTACGCAGGTCGGCCACGCGGCGGCTGCTGGACTACTACGTGCACTCGGCCTGCGCCGCGAACGGGGTGTGTTACCCGCACCGCGACAACCTGCTCCTGGACCCGCCGGCGCGGGGCGCCGTGGTGGAGCGGTTCGCCGAACCGGCGGAGGCCCTGCGCTGGTACGCCGACGCGTCGGCGGTGCTGCCCGGGCTGCTGGCGGAGGCCACCGAGGCCGGGTTCGACGCTCACGCGTGGCGGCTGGCGTGGGCGTTCGCGGAGTTCATGCAGCGGCGCTGCCTCTGGGAGGAGATCCTGCGCACCCACGCGGTGGCGCTGGCCGCGGCCGAACGGCTCGGCGACCGGCTGGCCGAGGCCCGCTGCCACAACAGCATCGCCCGCGCCCATGTCCGGCTCGGCCACGACGGCGAGGCGGTCGTGCACTTCGAACGGGCGGTCGAGCTGCACCGCGACCTCGACGAACCGGTCCTGCGGGCGCACATCCACCTCGGCCTGACCGTCGCGCTGAGCCGGACGCGGCCCGATGAGGCGCTGAGCCACACCCAGCACGCGCAGGAGCTGTTCCGGCAGGCCGGCGACGTCGTCGGAGAGGCGCGGGCGTTGAACAACTCCGGCTGGCTGCGGGCCGAGCTCGGCGAGTACGACGAGGCGCTGGCCGACTGCCGCCGGGCCCAGCGGCTCCTCGCCGACCTCGGATACACCCAGGGCGAGGGGCACGCGTGGGACAGCGTCGCCCATGTCCTGCGCCTCAAAGGCGACTTGGCGGGGGCGGTGGCGTGCTTCGAGCGGGCGGCCGAGCTGCTGCGCGACTGCGACGACCCGCACGCGGCGGCCGCGACGCTGGTCCGCCTGGGAGAGACGCACGTCACGGCGGGTGACATCGCGGCCGCGCTCGACGCCTGGAAGCAGGCGGCGGAGTTCTTCGACGCCGTGGGCAGTGCGCAGGCGGAGAAGGTCCGCGACCGCATCGTCTCCTTCCACCGTCCCTGACCCGCCCTCACCCGCCGCGCGATCGCCCTTCTGAGCTGCCGGAACAGGCCGTTAAGAATTCATTGAGAAATCGCTCAGACCTCTGGCTCAGGCTGCGACGGGCAGCGGGACGGCGGCGTGGTCCGGCGTACCGCTGCCGCACGGGCGGGCGCCGGCCCGCCGGGACGACCGAAAGGAAAACTCGATGCGCGTCGTGACCAGAATGGCCGACCGGCTCCTCGAGCTGATCGCGCCGCACACCGTGGCCAGGGCTGCCGACTGCGGTTATGAGTGCTGCAGCTTCCCGGCGTTCACCGCGAAGTACTGCTGCTACTACCCGAACGGCAGCCGCAGTTGCGGCGGCTGCAAGAGCTACATCTACTGCTCCTGACCGCACGTTGACCGGGTGCCCGGCTGGCGAGCCGGCCGGGCCCTTCACACGGAAGGTTGTCTCATGTCCTATTTGATCGCCGTCGTGGCCCTCGTCGGCGCATTGTGCCTCGTGGACCTCGTGTTGACCCTCGGCGTGGTCCGGCGGCTTCGGGAGCACACCAAGCTGCTGGACGGACTGTATGAAGCCGTCGACCTGATGGGCGGCCCTTCCGGGCCGGGCAGGGGGCCGACCGTGGGCGAGGTCGCCGGTGATTTCGCGACGACGACGGTGGACGGGAGCCCTCTCACCCGGGATCTCCTGCCGGACGGGACGGTCGTCGCGTTCTTGTCGCCCGATTGTCGCGGCTGCCATGAGAAGCTTCCCGGCTTCGCCTCGTGGGCCGCGGGCCAGGACCGCTCGCGGGTGCTGGCGGTGGTCGACAACCGATCGGGTGACCCCGCGGACATGGTCAGCACTCTGGAGCCCGTGGCACAGGTGATCGTGGACAGCGCTGTGAGCAACGCGTTCGGCGTGCACTCGTTCCCGACGTTCCTCCAGGTGAGCGCGGGCGGCAAGCTGCTCGCGGTGGCGCCCGAGATCTCCCGGCTGCCGGCCGGGTCGCCTGCGTGAGCGAGCCGGCGCCGACGTCGCGGGGGCTGGCCAGGAGCGCGGCACGCGCCGCCGCGATGGTGTGGCGGTCGGCGCCCGTCCATGTCCTTGCCTACCTGGCGGTCACGCTGGTGGGCTCGGCCACCCCGATCGCCGTGGCCTGGCTGACCAAGGCCGTGCTGGACGGGGTGGCGCTACGGCAGACCGGCACGCTGCTCGCCCTGGCGGCGACTGTCGCCGCCGTCACCACGGCCGCCGCCGTGGCGGCGCACGCGGGACATTACCTGCGTGCCGAGGTGGATCGCAGGACGGCGCTGCACGCGAAGGACGAGCTGTTCGCGGCGGTCTCCGGCTTCACCGGTCTGGCCAGGTTCGAGAGCCCGGCATTCCTTGACCGGCTGCGGCTGGCCCAGCAGAGCGCGAGCAACCCCGGCAGGCTGGTGGACACCGCGCTCACCACCGCTCGCAGCGCGGTGACGGTCGCCGGCTTCGTCGCGTCCCTGGCACTCGTCAACTCCGCCTTCACCATCCTGGTCGTGCTGTCGGCCCTGCCGGCACTGCTCATCGAGCTGCGGATGTCGCGGCAACGGAACACGATGTTGTGGCGGATCGGGCCGGCCGAGCGTCGCGAGATGTTCTACGCGCACCTGATGTCCACCGCGGACGCCGCCAAGGAGATCCGCCTGTTCGACCTCGGCGCCTTCTTGCGGCTTCGCATGCTGGCCGAGCTGCGCACCGCGAACGCCGAACGCCGCCGGATGGATCGGCGGGAGCTCCGCATCCACGCGAGCCTGTCAGGCGCCTCGGCGATCGTGGCCGGAGCGGGCCTCATCTGGGCGATCCTGGCGGCGGGGCAGGGACGGCTCAGCGTCGGCGACGTGGCGATGTTCGTGGCGGCGGTCGCCGGCGTGCAGGCGGCGCTGGACAGCATGGTGTCGGCCGGCGTGATGGCGTACGAGCACCTCCTGACCCTTCATCACCACGTCGCGATCGTGACCGCCGAGTCCGATCTTCCGGCGTCGGGCGCTCACCCGTCGCTGCCGCCCCTGCGCCGGGGCATCGAGCTGCGCGACGTCTGGTTCCGCTACAGCCCGGACCATCCGTGGATCCTGCGCGGCGTCGACCTGTTCATCCCGAACGGCCACACGGTCGCGCTGGTCGGGCGCAACGGCGCCGGCAAGAGCACGCTGGTGAAGCTCCTGTGCCGCTTCTACGACCCGACGCGCGGGGCGATCCTGTGGGACGGCGTGGACCTCCGCGACGTGCCGCCGGAGACGCTGCGTGCCCGGATCGGCGCCGTCTTCCAGGACTTCGTGTCGTACGAGCTGACGGCGACCGACAACATCGCGGTGGGCGACCTCGCCGCCGCCCAGGACCCGGCGCGGATCGAGCGGGCGGCGCGGGACGCCGGGATCCACGACGTGGTCGCGGCCCTGCCGCACGACTACCGCACGCTGCTGAGCCGTGGATTCCCCCAGGACCCGGACGACGAGCAGGACAATGCCGACTCCGGAGTGCTGCTCTCCGGCGGGCAGTGGCAGCGGCTGGCGCTGGCCAGGGCGTTCCTGCGCCGCGACCGGGACCTGATGATCCTCGACGAGCCCAGCGCCGGCCTGGACCCCGAGGCCGAGTACGAGGTGCACGGCCGGCTCGCCACGCTGAGGTCGGGGCGGACCAGCGTGGTCATAACCCATCGGCTCGGCGCGGTCCGCACGGCCGACCGGATCGTGGTGCTGACCGACGGCGTCGTCACGGAGCAGGGCACGCATGCCGCCCTGCTGGCCGAGGGCGGCACGTACGCCGAGTTGTTCGCCCGGCAGGCGACCGGCTACCGGGACGACGTGGAGGTGTCGCGGTGACCGGCGCGATCGTCGTGCTGGCGGCCGTCGGCGTCGCTCTCGCCGTTCTCCGGGTGCGCCGGCGCTACCTGGTGGTGACCGTCCAGGGGGAGAGCATGCTGCCGGCGTACCGGCCGGGTGAGCGCGTCCTCGTACGGCGGACGCCGCCGGGATCGCTGCGCCCCGGGCAGGTCGTCGTGCTGAGCGGCTTCGCCCACGCCCGGCCGGGCGAGCGCCGGCGGGAAGCGCACCAGCAGCTGGGCGCAGGCCCGGGCTGGATCATCAAGCGGGTCGCGGCCGTCCCGGGTGACCCGGTCCCGCGCGACACCGTCCCCGCGCTGCGGACCGAGCCGGGCACGCTGGTGCCGGACGGACGCCTGGTCGTGCTGGGCGACAATCCGGACCACTCGCTCGACTCCCGCCAGTCCGGCTACCTGATGGCGGATCGCCTGTTCGGCGTGGTGCTGCGCAAGGTCGGTCAGCCGATGTCGGCGCCCTCGCGGTAGCCGCTGGCCTGGGTGGCGAACAGGCGGGCGTACCGGCCGCCCAGCGCGATGAGCTCGTCGTGGGTGCCCCGCTCGATGATCCGGCCGTCGCCGAGGACCACGATCAGGTCGGCGTCGCGGACCGCTCCGAGCCGGTGCGAGACCAGCAGGCTGGTGTTGTCCGCGCGGTGCTCGCGCAGCCGCCGGTGCACCTCGTACTCGGCCTGCGCGTCCAGGCCGGAGCTGGGCTCGTCGAGGATGAGCAGGTCGCGGCGCTCGCGCACCAGCGCGCGGGCCAGGGCCAGCCGCTGCCACTGGCCCCCGGAGAGCGTCACGCCCGCCTGCGGGTCGTCGTCGTCCTCGGGGCCGAAGAAGACGCGGCTCAGCATGGTGTCGTAGCCCCGGGGCAGGGCCTGGACGGTTTCGTGCGCGCCGGCCAGCTCGGCGGCGGCCTGGAGCCTGGCGCGGTCGGACATCGCCTCGACCTCGCCCACCCCGATGTTCTCCGCCGCGGTCAGGTCGTAGCTCATGTAGTCCTGGAAGAGCACGCCCATCCTGGCGCGCAGCTCGGCGGGTGGCACGTCGCGGATGTCGATGCCGTCCCAGAGGATCGCGCCGCGGGAGGGGTCGTAGAAGCGGCACAGCAGCTTGATCAGCGTGCTCTTGCCGGCTCCGTTGAGCCCCACCAGCGCGACGGAAGCGCCGTGGGGGATCGTCAGGTCCACCCCGCGCAGCACCCAGGGGTGGCTCTCGTCGTAGCGGAACCACACGTCGTGCAGCTCGATGCCGCGGCGCAGCGCGGGCAGCCGCTGCGGTTCCCCGGGCGCGGGCAGGTCGCCGGGCAGCGACATCACCCGTTCGTGGTGGGCGAACAGCAACAGCGCCTGGCGTGCGTTCGCGGCGTTGTCCACGGTGGCGGCCAGCGCGGCCTGCGTGCCCGCCACGGCGGCGGCGAACGCGGTCACGTCGCCGAGGGTGAGCCGGCCGTCGAGGGCGGCGTACACCGCCCAGAGCAGCCCGGCGCCGCTGACCGCGGCGGAGAGCGCCGCGAGCGCCGACTGCGTGAGCGCCTCCCGCCGGTCCAGCCGCCGCTCCCCCGCCTGCAGGACGGCCAGCTCGCCGAGCACCCGGCGCTTGAGGAAGTCGCCGAGCCCGAAGAGCCGGACCTCCTTGGCGGCCTCCACGTCGGTGATCAGGGAGGAGTAGAAGATCTGCCGCCGCGCCGCGGCGGACTGCCCGGCGATCATCCTGATCCGCCGCTTCTCCAGGGACATCCTCGCCGCGAGGACGGGCAGCGCCGCGAGCGCCACCAGGCCCGCCATGAGCGGGCTCAGCACGGCGAGGGCGATGAGGAGCCCGGCCAGGGCGATGACGTTGCGCCCGAGGTCGAACAGGCCCGAGGTGATCGGCCCCATCGCGTTGCCCGTCGCCTGCGCGGCCATGCGCAGCTCGTCGAGGAACACCGGATTCTCGAACCGCGACAGCCCGTGGAACGTGTTCACCCGCGTGTACAGGCGATCCTGCAGCAACAGGTCCAGCCGGCGATCCGTCTCACCCCGCAGATAGCCGGTCAGCTGCGGCAGCACCCCGGCGACCAGCCCCAGGACGACGAGGCCGGCGACCGGCGTCAGCACGCGTTCCGGCCGGCCCGTCGCCAGCCCGTCGACGAGCGTCTTGGTCGCCCACACGGTGGCCGTGGGCAGCAGCCCGGCCAGGACGGTGGTGACCAGCTGGGACATCGCCAGCACCGGCCCGGCCCGCCAGCACAGCAGCGCCAGGGTGGCGGCGCGGCGCAGCGGGGACCGGGTCACTTCGCCGGCGCCATGGCGACGAGATCGGTCAGCTCCGTGTCCGCGGCCACGACCCTGCCGTCCTGGTCGGTCCTCAGGAACGTGGGGAACGCGTGGATGTCGAGAGCCTGCACGATGCGCTGCGCGTCCTCGCCCATGACGACGCTCGCCACGCCGCCCACCACTTCGACCAGGTCCGCGCTCTCCTCGACGGCGCCGGAAATGACCGCCAGGGCACTCTGCCCCTTGGCCTGCGCGGCGAACTGCGGCGCGCGCTCGTGGCAGGTGTCGCAGCCCACGTCGAAGAAGCCCACGAGCCGCGGTCCCGCCACGTCCTGCGGCAGCGTGCGCCCGACCAGCACGCGGGGATCGTACGGCATGAGCGTCGACGTCCCCGCGAGGCGTTCGAGCTCGGCGGTGTGCTCTCGGAGCCGGCGCAGCACGCCCAGGGTGAGCACCAGGTCCAGCAGGCACAGCAGGCCGACCAGCACGACGGCGGCGATCAGGAAAGGCATCGGACAACCCCTCTTCAGGCGGTGAACAGCTCCAACAGGTCGTCGAGGCGCACCACGAGCAGGGCGCCCACGGCGGCGGCGACGAGAGCGAGCGCGACACCGGCCGGATGCGCCGTCGCCGTCCCGGCCGCGGCCCATGCGGCCAGCCCGGTGCCGCCGCACGCCGCCAGGACGAGATTGCGGATCACGTGCGGCCGGCCGAGCGGCGTGACGGACGCGCCGAAGCACCGGCACGGCGCCTGCCGCCCCCGGCGCAGGGCGACGAGGATGCCGCCGGTCAGCGCGGCGAGCGTGCCCACCGCGACCGCGAACCCCAGCGGTACGGTCCACGGCAGCGCCAGCAGGACGACCGAAGCGGCCTCCGCCGCCACCAGGGCGTGCGCGGCCATGGTGGACACGGTTCTCGGCAGGATCTTGAGTACCACGATCGAGGACACGTACTCGCTGTGCGCCGATCGGCCGCGCACCTTCCCCGCGATCGCGACCGCGAAGACGGCGGCCAGCAGCGCCCGGCACATGATCATGAGAAAGAGCACGGCGTCACCCTCGGGTCCGGGGACCGGCGGCGGAGGTGGCCGCCGCCGGCCCGCGCGTTCTACCTAGCCGCAGATCCTGAAGGCGTAGCAGGACCCACAGCGGGTCGTGCCGCCGGCGGTCGTGCAGATCTTCCTGAAGTCGGAACGCTCCCTGCAGTAGCAGTGCACGTACCACTCGGCAGCCGCCTTGGCGGACGCCTTCGGGACGAGCCTGTCGAGAATCCTGTCGCCGAGCTTGCCCAAGACAGAAGTCATGTTCGCTCCTTGTATAGCGATGCGGTCAGGCCGAAACGCTATTTGGGGGACATACAGCGACCGATACAGCCGCGCTACACCTGGGCGGTGAGCAGCCTTTCCAGCACCGGATTGAGGCGCATCGCCGGATCCGCGAACAGCTCCTCGGCCCTGCGGGCGTCACCCGCGGCGCGCGGGTCGCGCGCCGCCGTCCGGGCCCTGGCGAGCTGGCGGGTGCAGGCGGCGTAGCCGTACGCGTCGCCTATCTGGGCGGTCAGCTCCAGGGCCCTGACCAGGTCGCGTTCGGCCGCGGCGAGGGCGCCCTGGCGCAGCCGGATCTCGGACCTGCTGAGCAGCACCTCCCACTCGTCCTCGCGGTTGCCGGTCTCCTCGCAGCGGGCCAGCGCCTCGTCCATCGCGGCCAGCGCCTCGTCCTGCCGGTCGAGCAGGCAGTAGGCGCGGCCGAGCGCCGCCAGCGTGATGCTCTCGCCGTTCAGGTCGCGATCGGCCCGGCGGACGGTCAGGCACCGTTCGAAGCGGTCCGCCGCCTCGGCGTCCCTGCCCAGCTGGAGCAGGAGCTCGCCCAGGTTGTGGCCGACCAGCCCGACGCGCCTGGACCCGTGCGCCTTGAGCAGCCGCAGGCTCGCGCTGATGTGGCCGAGGGCCGCCTCAAGGTCGCCGGTCTGCATGTGCAGCCAGCCGAGGTTGTGCAGCGCCATCCCTTCCTCCTCGGGATTGCCCAGGTCGCGCCAGAGATCGAGCGCGCGCCGCAGGTGGCCGTCGGCCGCCTCCCCCTGGCCGGCCCGCCATTCCAGCAGCCCCAGGGTCGCGAGCGTGGACGCCTCCGCGCCGCGGTCGCCGTCGCGCCGCGCCACCTCGATGGCGAGCCGCGCGATGGTCTCCAGCTCGCGCCAGTAGCCGCCCTTCATCACCGTGGCCTTGACCAGGGTCATCAGCTCGATGGCGAAGCGCGCCACGTCCGGCTTCCCCCGCGCGGCCTGGACGGCGGCCGCGACCAGGCAGCGCAGCTCCGTGTCGAGCCACCGCACGGCCGCGGCGGGGTCACGCAGCATCAGGCCGGGGTCGCGGCGGCGCTCGCTGTTCCCGCCGGCGGCGCGCAGGTGCGGCTGCAGCAGGTCGCGCAGCTGGTGGCAGAGGTCGAGGTACCAGTCCAGGGCCCGCCGTACGGCCAGGTCCAGGTCTTCCGGCGGGGCGTGGGAGGCGGCCAGCTCCCCCGCGAAGAGCCGCAGCAGGTCGTGCGTGCGGAACCGGCTCTCGCCGACCGGCTCGATCAGGCGGGCCTCGACCAGCTCGTCGAGCACGGCCTCGGCGGTCTTCCGGTCGACGTCGGCCAGCGCGGCGACGAGCTCGACGCCCACCTCCGGCACCTCCAGCACGCCGAACAGGCGGAAGACGGTCCGCGCGGCACTCGTCAGGGTCGCGTAACCGACCTCGAAGCAGGAGCGGACGCGCAGGTCGGCCGCCTGCAGCTCGTCCAGCCGCCGCCGCTGGTTGCTCAGCCGCTCGTTGAAGCCCGCGAGCGACCAGTCCGGCCGGCCCGCGAGGCGGGCGCCGGCGATGCGCAGTGCCAGCGGATGGTGGCAGCACCAGCGCGCGATCTCGGCCGCCGCCTCCGTCTCGGCGGCCACGCGCGCCTGACCGGCCAGCAGCGCCAGCATCCGTACCGACTGCTCCTCGTCGAGCAGGTTCACGGCGATCGGTACGGCGTCCAACGTGGTCAGGGCCGACCGGCTGGTGACCAGCGCCGCGCAGCCACCGCCCGCCGGCAGCAGAGGGGCCACCTGGGCGGCGCCGACGGCGTTGTCGAGGATGACCAGGACGCGCCGGTCGGCCAGCACCGACTGGTAGAGGGCGGCCGCCTCCGCCGGCACCGCGGGCACCTCGCCAGGGGGCACCCCCAGCGCGCGCAGGAAGCGGCCGAGCACCTCGTCGGGGCGCAGCGGAGACAGGCTCGGTGTCGATCCCTGCAGGTCGGCGTAGAGGTGGCCGTCGGGGTACCGCTCGGCCACGCCGTACGCCGCCTTCAGGGCGAGCGTCGACTTGCCGATCCCGCCGGGGCCGTGCAGTGCCAGCACGGGCGGCCCCGCGTCGGCGCCCAGCACGGCGTGGATCCGGGCGAGCTCGGCCGAGCGGCCCACGAACACGCTCGGCGCGCGCGGCAGCTGGCGCGGCCGGGGCCGCCCGTCGTCGGCGGGGGCCTCCCCCTCCTCCGACAACAGGGCCGGGTCCCTGCGCAGGATCAGCTGATGCAGCCTGCGCAGGTCAGGCCCCGGATCGATGCCCAGCTCGTCGGCGAGGACCTTCCGGGCCGCCCCGAACGCGTCCAGCGCGCCGACCACGTCGCCGCTCTGGTACAGGGCCACCATGAGCTGGCCGTGCAGCCGCTCGCGCAGCGGGTACTGCCCGATCACCTCGCGCAGCCGCTTGGCCGCCGTCGCGTGCCTGCCGAGGGCGAGCTGGATGTCCGCGTGCTCCTCCACCACGCTCAGGTAGTGATCGGTGAGGCGGGCGACCACCTCGCGCAGCGTCGGCCCCAGCGGCACGTCCTCGGCCGCCATCCCCTGCCACAGCGCGAGGGCCCGGGTGTAGGAGTCCAGGGCGGTGCTGAGATCGCGCCTGCCCAGCGCCTGGCGGGCGTGCGCGGTCAGCGCCTCGAACTCGAAGAGGTCGAACTCCTCGCGCTCCACCCGCAACAGGTAACCGGCGTCCGAGGTCACCAGGCGCTCCACGGCCGGGTCGGCCGCGGGTGGCATCAGCTTGCGCAACTGCATGAGGTACGTACGCAGGTTCGCCACCGCGGAGCGGGGCGGCTGATCGTCCCACACCTCCGCCACCAATGACCGGATCGGGACGACGTGGCCCGCCCGGGCGAGCAGCATGGCGAGCACGGTCCGCTGCTTGGGCGCCGTGATCCTCGCTCCTCCCGCCGGCGAGTCGTCGCCCTCGATCCGCAGCGGTCCGAGCATCCGGAACTTCATGTCCCGCCGCCTACAGGGCAGACCCGCCCAAGCGCCGCAGCGCGACCCCGAGCAGGCGATCGGCCGGGAAGAAACCGCGTTGCCGCGAGTCGACGCTGTGGGGGTTGTCGCCGTAGACCACCAGCGCGCCGGCGGGCACGCGCTCCCCGGCGTCGTCCACGTCCGGCGGCACCGGGTCACCCGGCAGGGCGACGGCGCGCTTGATGTTCCAGCGCGTGCCGTCCACGTCCACCCGCGGCTCGGACGGAGGTTCGAGGACCACGACGTCGCCCCTGGCCACCTCGCCGATCCGGCGCCGCCGGACCAGCACCCGGTCGCCGTCGTGCAAGGTCGGAGCCATGCTCATCCCCTCGACGGTGACCACCACGTAGCGCCGGCGGGCCACCAAGGCGCCGGCCGCCGCCGCGAGCACACCGGCGAACAATCCCATGCTGATCAGCTTCATCCGCTTTTCCACCGTCGGCCCCAGGGAAATATTGATCTTTATCCGGCTGAGGATCGCCGTTGGCTCCGCACGCTGTCAACCGGGCACCACGACGAGTCCTTGGATGGTGCGTTATAGGCCTGGGCGTACGGTTGGGTGGGTCCAGACCCACTTCAGGGCCGATCCGGCGGGGAGCGGCTCCGGTGCGGTGCACAGTGAAGACACCAAGCCGTGCTCGTGAGGTGAGAAGGAAGAATCATGCGACAGTGGGTGGCGAGGGCCTGCGCGGGGTTCGTACGCGCGTGCGTGGTGGCGGCCGTCACCATGCTGGTCCCGGCCGTGTGGGCCGCCGCCGCGGCGCTGTGGGTCTGGTGGTGGGGCGGGGACCCGTGGTCGGGGACGGTGCCGTTCGTGTGGGCGTGCATCGGCACGCTCGCCCTGGCGCGCCCGGTGGGCCGGATGGTCCGCTCCCTGGTCGCGAGGTGGACGGGCACCGTCATTCCCGCCGGATATCGGCAGGCCGGGCCGGTGACGCGGATGTCCACCGGATATTGGTGGAACGGCTTCAGCTACGAGCGCACCAGGCGCGACGCCCTCATGGACCAGAAGTGGCGGACCCGGTGGAGAGATCCCGCCTTCTGGCGCGACCTGCGGTTCACGGCGATCGCGCCGCTCACCGCGGGCGTGGTCGCCGCCGTCCCGCCGGCCGGAGTCGCGGTGGCGGTCCTCGGGTTCAGCCGGTCATCGTTCCTCGCCGGGGTGCTCGGCCTGGTCGTGGCGATCGCCGCCGCCCCGTACGCCTGGCGGCCCGTCGTACCGGTGGCCGCCCGCTTCCTGCGCCCGTCGCCCGCGAGGTCGCTGGCGGACCGGGTCGATGAGCTGACGGCCCAGCGCGCGGACACCACGGTCGCGCAGGCCGCCGAGATCCGCCGGATCGAGCGGGACCTGCACGACGGAGCGCAGGCACGCCTGGTCGGGCTCGGGCTCTCGTTGGCGACCGCGGAGAAACTCATGGAAACCGACCCCGACCAGGCCAGGGCGCTGCTGCGGGACGCGCGAGCCGGCGCCGCCACCTCCCTGAACGAGCTGCGCGAACTGGTCAGGGGCATCAGCCCGCCGGTGCTGAACGAGCGCGGGCTCGTCGACGCCGTTCGCGCTCTCGCCCTGGACAGCCCGCTCGACGTGGCTGTGAGCGCCGACGTTCGGCTGAGCCTGGACCCGCCGATCGAGTCCGCCGTGTACTTCGGGGTCGCGGAGCTGCTGACCAACGCCGTCAAGCACGCCCGCGCGACCCGGGCGCGGATCTCCGTCGCCCGCGACGACACCGGCATCGTCGTCGACGTCGAGGACGACGGCCGAGGCGGGGCCGACGTGCCGGCTGATGGCGGACTCGCCGGGCTGCGCCGGCGCCTGGCGGTCTTCGACGGCACCGTGGAGATCACCAGCCCGGCAGGCGGTCCGACGCGGGTGAGGATGGTCGTGCCATGCGAATCGTCGTAGCCGAAGACCTCTACCTCCTGCGCGACGGGATGGTCCGCCTGCTCCAGGCGTACGGGCACCAGGTGGTGGCGACGGCGGCCACCGGCCCCGAGACGCTCGACGCGCTGCTGAGGTGGCGGGCGGACGTCTCCGTCGTCGACGTCCGCATGCCGCCGACCCAGTCGGACGAGGGCCTGCGGGCGGCCCTCGCCGCCCGCGGCGAGGTGCCCGGGCTGCCGGTCCTGATCCTTTCTCAGCACGTCGAGCAGCTGTACGCCCGCGAGCTCCTGGCCGACGGCGCCGGCGGCATCGGCTATTTCCTCAAGGAGAGCGTGTTCGACGCCGATCAGTTCATCGACGCCCTGGAACGCGTCGCGGCCGGCGGGACCGCCATGGACCCGGCCGTCATCGCCAAGCTGCTGTCCAGCGGGTCCTCGGACCGGCGGCTCGGGCGGCTCACCGAACGCGAACACGCCGTGCTCGGCCTCATGGCCGAAGGATTGTCCAACCAGGCCATCGGCCGGCGGCTCTTTCTCAGTGAGAGCGCCATCAGCAAGTACACGACCTCCATGTTCGGCAAGCTCGGCATCGTCGACGACGACCACCACAACCGCCGCGTCCTCGCCGTCCTCGCCTACCTGAACCAGCCCTGACGCCCTCGGCGGAAAGGCGTGGGCGCACCACCGGCACGCGGAGGAACCGGTCCCGGCGCAAGGCGTCCTCCCCGCCGCAGTGGAGCCCGAGAAGCGCGCTGCTGAAGGAATCGGACGATCTCGGGCTGTGACAGCTCCTATCCTGGGTCTGATGGACGTCGAGTTCAGCAGTGAGATGTGGTACTGGAGAGGGCCGGCGCCCTGGCACTTCATCACCGTCCCGGACGAGGAGTGCCGCGATCTGGAGACGACCGCCGGCCTGGTGAGCTACGGCTGGGGCATGATTCCGGTCACCGCCCAGATCCGCGAGACCCGGTGGAAGACGTCGCTGTTCCCGAAGGACGGGCGCTACATCGTGCCGGTGAAGGCGGGGGTGCGGAAGGCCGAAGGGCTCGACGTGGGGGACGTGGTGACCGTTCGCCTGACCGTTGAGGCCTGACCAGCGCCCCACGACGTGCCGGCCGCGCCGCCTCGTGACCCTGCGCGTGTGGCGGGCGGGGATCGGCGGTGATCTGGATGTAACCGGCGGCGGTCGGTTGCTGTGACATCCGCGTAACGCCTGTTTCTTACGTTTTGCGCGTTGGATCTGCCCGGTGCGGCTACGGCGCGCCCACTGATAGGGAACGTCGTTCAGGCCCTGTCGAAGGGGAAGGGCCGATGACGGCGACAGACCCGAGCAACGCCATCGCGCGCGTGAAGACCGTCTGCTCCTACTGCGGGGTGGGGTGCGGGATCGTCCTGGACGTGGCCCAGGGCGCGGACGGGCGGCGCCGGGTGGTCAAGGTCTCCGGCGACAAGAGCCATCCGGCCAACGCCGGTCGCCTGTGCACCAAGGGGGCCACCAGCGCCGACCTGCTCGCCGCCCCGGACCGGCTGGAACACGCGCTCGTCAGGCCCGCCAGGGGCGTGCAGCCGGAGGAGAGCGGGATCGACGCGGCGATCACGGCGACCGCCCGGCGGCTGCGCGCGATCCTGGACGAGCACGGGCCCGACGCGCTGTCGTTCTACGTGTCCGGGCAGATGACGCTGGAGGCCCAGTACCTGGCCAACAAGCTGGCCAAGGGCTTCGTCGGCACCAACCAGATCGAGTCGAACTCGCGGCTGTGCATGGCCGGCGCGGGCAGCGGCTACAAGCTGTCGCTGGGCTCGGACGGCCCACCCGGCTCGTACGAGGACTTCGAGCGCGCCGAGGTGTTCTTCGTCATCGGCGCGAACATGGCCGACTGCCACCCCATCCTGTTCCTGCGCATGATGGACCGGGTCAAGGCCGGCGCCAAGCTCATCGTGGTGGACCCGCGGCGCACCGCCACCGCCGCCAAGGCCGACCTGTTCCTGCAGATCCGCCCCGGCACGGACCTGGCCCTGCTCAACGGGCTGCTGCACCTGCTGGTGGAGAACGGGCACGTCGACGAGGAGTTCGTCACCGAGCACACCCGCGGCTGGGAGGCCATGCCGGACTTCCTGCTCGACTACCCGCCCGCCAAGGTCGCCGAGCTCACCGGCATCCCCGAGGCCGACCTGCGCCAGGCGGCCCAGTGGATCGGCGAGGCCGGCGAGTGGATGAGCTGCTGGACGATGGGGCTCAACCAGAGCACCCACGGCACCTGGAACACCAACGCGCTGTGCAACCTGCACCTGGCCACCGGCGCGATCTGCCGCCCGGGCAGCGGCCCGTTCTCGCTGACCGGCCAGCCCAACGCGATGGGCGGCCGCGAGATGGGCTACATGGGCCCCGGCCTGCCCGGCCAGCGCTCGGTGCTGGTGGAGGAGGAGCGCCGGTTCGTCGAGGACCTGTGGGGCATCGCGCCCGGCACCCTGCGTACCGACATCGGGCAGGGCACGATCGACATGTTCTCCCGGATGGCCGACGGCGAGATCAAGGCCTGCTGGATCATCTGCACCAACCCCGTGGCCAGCGTCGCCAACCGCAAGACCGTGATCGCGGGCCTGGAGGCCGCCGAGTTCGTCGTCACGCAGGACGTCTTCGCGGCCACCGAGACCAACGCCTACGCCGACGTGGTCCTGCCCGCCGCCCTGTGGGCCGAGACCGAAGGCGTGATGATCAACTCCGAGCGCAACCTCACCCTGCTCCGGCAGGCCGTCGAGCCGGCCGGCGAGGCCCTGCCCGACTGGCTGATCATCGCCCGGGTCGCCCGCGAGATGGGGTTCGAGGACGGCTTCTCCTACTCCAGCGCGGAGGAGGTGTTCGAGGAGATCAGGCGGGCGTGGAACCCGGCGACCGGGTACGACCTGCGCGGCGTGACGTACGACCGGCTGCGCGAGACTCCCGTGCAGTGGCCCGCCCCGCCCGGCTCCGGCGAGCGCAATCCGGTCCGCTACCTCAACGACGGCCGCAGCCAGGCGACGCTCACGAGCGAGGACGGCAGCGGCCCGCGGCTGGCCTTCGCGACCCCCGACGGCCGGGCCGTCTTCTTCCCGCGCCCGCACCTGCCCGCCGCCGAACTGCCCGACGACACCTTCCCGTACGTGCTCAACACCGGGCGGGTGCAGCACCAGTGGCACACGCTCACCAAGACGGCCAAGATCGCGAAGCTGAACAAGCTCAACCCCGGCCCGTTCGTGGAGATCAACCCGGCCGACGCCGCCGAGCACGGCATCGGCGAGGGCGACCTCGTGGCGGTCTCCTCCCGGCGCGGCCGGGCCGTGTTGCCGGCGGTGGTGACCGACCGGGTCATGCCGGGCAACCTGTTCGCGCCCTTCCACTGGAACGACCTGTTCGGCGAGTACCTCAGCGTCAACGCCGTCACCAGCGACGCCGTCGACCCCATCTCCTTCCAGCCCGAGCTGAAGGTGTGCGCGGTCTCCCTCGCCAAGATCTCCCCGGATCCCGTCACGGCCGTACCCACCTCCGCATCTGGCGTCCGTGCGGCCGCGACCGCCGAGGAGGCGCGGACACCGATCGCCGTTGGGGCGCTGCACGGGCTGTTCGGGCTCGCCGACGTGACCCCGCCGGAGCTCTCCCCGTCGGAACGCCGCTATCTGTCCGGATTCCTGTCCGGACTGGCGAGCACCCCGCTCGACGGAACGGACGTACCGGTGCTGCCCGGCCATGCTCCCTTCGCGCCGGACCACGCGCTGTGGGTGAACGGGGCGCTGGCCGGCGCCTTCTCCCGCATCGTCCTGCCGGTCCAGAAACCCACGCCCGCCGCACCGGAGCCGGCGCCCGCCGAGCCGGAGACCCCCGCGCGCGAGATCGTCATTCTGTGGGCCTCGCAGACGGGCAACGCCGAGGAGTTCGCCGCGGCCAGCGCCGAGCGGCTGGCGGGCGCCGGCCGCAGCGCGCGGGTGGTCAGCATGGACGACTGCGCCCCGCAGGCCCTGACGCCGGACGCCGACCTGCTGATCATCTCCAGCACGTTCGGCGACGGCGAGGCGCCCGACAACGGCGCCGCGTTCTGGGAGGCGCTCGCCGAGCCCGCGGCGCCGCGGCTCGACGGCGTGCGCTATGCCGTCCTCGCCTTCGGCGACTCCAGCTACGACGACTTCT
Organism: Nonomuraea sp. JJY05; assembly: GCF_043496855.1. Lineage (NCBI taxonomy): Bacteria > Bacillati > Actinomycetota > Actinomycetes > Streptosporangiales > Streptosporangiaceae > Nonomuraea > Nonomuraea sp. JJY05. The sequence goes on along the minus strand of NZ_JBIEIS010000029.1, from coordinate 129,519 downwards.
GCGGCCACGGCCGGCGCCTCGATCGGCGCCTGGAGGAGCTCGGCGCGCTCCGCCTCGCGCCGCGCGTGGACTGCGAGCCGGACGAGCAGGAACGCGCCCTGGACTGGCTCGACCAGCTCCTGTCCACGCTGGCCGATCCCGGACCGGGGCGGAGCGAAACGAAGAAGGCCGCGCCGCCCGCCACCCGCGTCACCCCCGTCACCGCGACGCTGACCGGGAACAGGCTGCTCAGCCTGCCCGGCTCGGCCAAAGAAGTGCGCCGGTTCACCTTCGACACCGGCGGCGGGCTGACCTACCAGGCGGGCGACGCCCTCGGCGTGATGCCCGTCAACAGCCTCGACCTGGTCATGGAGTGGCTGGCCGGCACCGGCCTCAGCCCCGCCGACACCGTCGAGCTGCCCGGCCTGGGCACGCTGCCGCTGCGCGAGGCCCTGTACCGCCACCTCGACATCACCAAGATCACCCCTGGCCTGCTGAAGTTCGTCGCCGAACGCACCCGTGACCGCGACCTCGCCCGGCTCCTGCGCCCCGGCAACAAGGGCGAGCTGGACAAATGGGTGTGGGGTCGCCAGGCCGTGGACGTGCTCGCCGACATCCCCGTGCGCGCCACGGCCCAGGAGTGGGCCGACGTGCTCAAGCGGCTCAAACCGCGCCTCTACTCCATCTCCTCCAGCCCGCTCACCAGCCCTGACCAGATCAGCCTGACGGTCTCCGTGGTGCGCTTCCCCAACCCGCGCGGCGCGACGCGGGGCGGCGCCTGCTCGGCGTACCTGGCCGACAGCCCCGAGCGCACCACCGTTCCGGTGCACGTCCAGCCCACCACGCACTTCCGGCCGCCCTCCGACCCCGCCACCCCCATGGTGATGATCGGCCCGGGCACCGGCGTGGCCCCCTTCCTCGGCTTCCTCGACGAACGCCGGGCCCTCGGCCACCACGGCCGCAACTGGCTCTTCTTCGGCGAGCAGCGCCGCGCCACCGACTTCTACTACCGCGACGAACTGGCCGAGCTGCACGACGACGGCCTGCTGACCCGCCTGGACCTAACCTTCTCCCGCGACCAGCGGGCCAAGGTCTACGTGCAGGACCGGATGCGCGAGCACGGCGTGCAACTGTGGAGCTGGCTGCAGGACGGCGCGCACGTGTACGTGTGCGGCGACGCCACCCGGATGGCCAAGGACGTCGACCAGACCCTGCGCGACATCGCGGCCCGCCACGGCGGCCTGGCCCCCGACGACGCCGCCGCGTACGTCAAGCAGCTGGCCACGACGAAACGCTACGTGCGCGACGTGTACTGAAAGCCCCGCCGACCGGCGTTCATGCCGGGTAGGCGTGGGTCTCGCCGGCCTTGACCGAGGCCCAGATCCGCTGGCCCGGGGTCAGATCGAGGTCGGCCAGGGCGGCGGGGGTGATGTCGGCGAAGGCGGTGATCGGCCCGTCGAGGTGGACGCGTACGTTGTCGCCGTGCCGTTCGATGCCCTCGATGCGCGCCTGCCACAGGTTGCGCGGGCTCCCGTCCGGACGGGTCCGGTAGAGGGCCACGGCGGCGGGGGCGAAGGCCACGAACGCGGGCCCCGACAGGTGCTCGGTCGTGCTGAACACCAGCTCACCGACCTTGACCCGCGCCCCGTCCGCCACTCCCCGATACAGGTTGAGCCCGACCAGGCGGGCGACGTAGTCGGTACGCGGGTGACGGGCCACCTCGGCGGGCCTGCCCTGCTGGACGACGGCGCCGTTCTCGATGACGATCAGCCGGTCGGCCAGCACCATGGCATCCAGCGGGTCGTGGGTGACCAGGACGGTCGCGCCGTCGAAGTCGGCCAGGTGACGGCGCAGGTGCGAGCGGATCTCCAGCCGGGTGTGGGCGTCCAGCGCGGCCAGCGGCTCGTCCAGCAGCAGCAGACCCGGCCGTACGGCCAGCGCCCGGGCCAGCGCGACCCGCTGGGCCTGCCCGCCGGACAGCTGCCGCGGCCTGGCGGCGGCCCGGTCGGCCAGGCCGACTCGTTCCAGCAGGGCGGCGGCCGTACGGCGGGCCTCGGCCTTGGGGACGCCCTGGCAGCGCGGCCCGAAGGCGACGTTGTCCAGGGCGGACAGGTGCGGGAAGAGCAGGTAGTCCTGGAAGACCATGCCGATCGGGCGCTCCTCGGCGGCCAGCGGGTGCAGGCCACGGCCGTCCAGGACGATCTCGCCGCCGGACAGCGCGGTGAGCCCGGCCAGGGCGCGCAGCGCTGTGGTCTTGCCCGCGCCGTTGGGGCCGAGCAGCGCCACGACCTCGCCGGCGGCCACCTCGAACGCGATGTCGAGGGTGAAGGCGGGCCGGCTGACCACCAGATGGGCCTGCAGCGTCATGGGCTGCTCACCCACCGGTCGCGCAGGCTGGCCAGGATGATCACGGAGACGGCCAGCAGGACGAGGCTGAGCACGATGGCCGCCTCCGGCTCCGTCTCCAGCGCCAGATAGACGGCCAGCGGCATCGTACGGGTGGTGCCCGGGAAGTTGCCCGCGAACGTGATCGTCGCGCCGAACTCCCCCAGCGCCCGCGCCCAGCACAACACCGCCCCGGCCACCACTCCCGGCGCGATCAGCGGCAGCGTGACCCGGCGGAAGACCGTCCAGCGCGAGGCCCCCAGCGTGGCGGCGGCCTCCTCGAAGCGCCGGTCGGCGCCGCGCAGCGCCCCCTCCACGCTGATCACCAGGAACGGCATCGCCACGAACGCCTCCGCGACGACCACCCCCGCTGTCGTGAACGGCAGCGTGATCCCCAGCGACGACTCCAGCCACTGCCCGACCAGCCCGCGCCGCCCCAGCACGAGCAGCAGCGCCACACCGCCCACCACCGGCGGCAACACCAGCGGCACGGTCACCAGGGCCCGCACCACCCGCCGCCCGGGAAAATCCACCCTCGCCAGCAACCACGCCAGCGGCACCCCGAACACCAGGCAGAGCGCCGTCGCGATGGTCGCGCACACCAGCGACAGCCGCAACGCCTCCAGCACCTGCGGCTCGGTCAGCCGCTCCAGCAGCGTGCCCCAGGGCGCGCGGATCAGCAGCCCGGCCAGCGGCAGCACCAGGAACGCCAGCCCGGCCAGGGCGGGCAGCACCAGCATCCACGGCAGCCGTCCGGCAGCCTGACGGGCCGGGCGAACGGCGGACCCGGCTTCCGGCTCCGCCCGGTCAGCGCGCTCGGGCTCGGGCTCGGTCATACAGCACCAGGTCCACGAGCCGCCGGCCCGAAGCCGGGCTCGACCGTCGTGCCGGGCGGGGTCACAGGCTGCCGGCCACGCGCTCGTGACCGGGGATCTCGACGACGACGTTGGTGGACTTGATCACGGCGACCGCCACCACCCCCGCCTCCAGGCCGAGCTCGTCGGCGGCCTGGCGGCTCATCAGCGACACCACCCGGAACGGCCCGGCGGCGATCTCCACCTGCGCCATCACGGCGTCCCGGAGCACCTCGGTCACGATCCCGCGAAAGCGGTTACGCGCCGAGGAACGGCTGCCGCTCTCGCTCTCCTCGACCTGAGCACGGGCGAAGGCGGCCAGGTCGGCGCCGTTCACCTGCCGATGACCGTGCTCGTCCCGCTCGGCCGCCAGCCGCCCCGCGTCCACCCACCGGCGGACGGTGTCGGCGCTGACCCCGAGCAGCGCCGCGGCCTCGCTGATCCGAAACGTCGTCATAGGCTCTCACCATACCCTTCGCACATTCCAGCCCAAATACCGCTCGGCCATGGCATCCACGAGGCCGGACCCGCACCCGCCCGGCCGGCATCTCGGCCGATCCACGAGTCATCCACTTGAGCCCCGAGCCGGCGTCCGGTGCTGCCGGGATGGATGAGAATGTGATCCATGCAGCTTCCTGATCGACTCCGCCGGCTGATCGGGCAGGACGCTTCCTGGTCATCCGATCATGAAGGGGCCAGCGGTACCGCCCTGAGGGTCGTGTCGGGGTCGAAGGTCTTCTACGTCAAGCACGGCCCCCTCGCCAGGGCCGAGCACCTGCGACTGCGCTGGCTCCAAGGACGCGTCCCCGTTCCCGAAGTGGTCGCCTTCCACGACCCTGTCCTCGTTCTCGCCGACGTGGGGGCTCCGTCCCTGGAGACCGCCGCGCCCGCCGGCATTGGGGCCGTGTTGGGCCGGACGCTGCGCATCCTGCACGAGCTGCCCCTTGCCGATTGCCCCTTCGACGGCCGGCTGCCGGCGGTGCTCGAACGCGCCGCCGCCAACGTCCGTGACGGCCTTGTCGACCCGGACGACTTCGACGCCGACCACCTCGGGCTGACCCCTGACACGGTCCACGAACGGCTGCTGGCCACCCGCCCACGCGTTGAGGACCTCGTCGTCGCGCACGGGGACTACACACCTTCCAACGTGCTGCTGCCTGCCTCGGGAGAGCCCGTCGTCATCGACGTCCCGGCACTGGGCGTGGCCGACCGGTACCGCGACCTCGCCATCGCGCACAGAGACCTGTCCGAGGACCACGGCCCGGCGGCATGGGAGGAATTCGTCTCCGCCTACGGCCTCGTGGACCACATCGAGGAAGAACGGTTGTACTACTACCGGCTGCTGGACGAGCTTCTCTGACGCGGGGTCAGGACGAGAACTCCTGCTCGCGGGTCTCAGGCAGGAGGAGCACGCAGACGAGGCTCACCAGGCAGAGCGTGCCCGTGTAGACGCCGAGCACCAGGGGGCGAGGCCCACTGCGTGTTCAGCCAGGTGGCGATGACCGGCGCGAAGCCGCCACCCAGGGTGTTGGCCAGGATGAAGGTGGTCGAGGCGCCGGTGTAGCGCAGGCGGGCGGGGAACAACTCCGGCAGGAACGCCGCGATCGGCGCGAAGCTCAGCGTGAACAGCAGCAGCCCGAGGGCGAACGCACCTGTGATCAGCACGCCGTTCCCCGTCTGCAGCGAGCCGAACATGGGCAGCGCCCACAGGACGCAGCCGAAGAGACCGGCCAGCATCACCGGGCGCCGGCCCACCCGGCCGGCCAGGCGGGCCGCGGGCACGGTGGCCAGGGCGCCGGCGGTCGCGGCGATGCTGGCGGCGGCGAGCACCGTGCTCTGCGGGAGGCCGAGTACGGCGGGGCCGTACTGCAGGCTGTACACGGTGGTCAGGTAGTAGACGGACGAGCCGCCGATCGCCGCGCCGATGCCGAGGGCCAGCCGGCCGGGATGCTCCTTGAGCAGCGTGCCGAGCGGGAAGCGGGACGTGGCCTGGCGCGGCGCGGTGGTGAAGACCGGCGACTCCTGCAGCTGGCTGCGCACCCAGATGCCGATGACGATGAGCACGCGCGGGCTTGCGGCCCGGCCGGTCGCCGAGGGTGCCGAACAGCACCACGCCCACGGGCCTGACCAGGAACGCGCCGGCGAAGGTGAGGAACGCGGCCAGGGTCTGCGCCGCCGAGGTCCCGGCCGGGAAGAAGGCGGGGCCCAGGACCAGGGCGGCGGCGGTGCCGTAAACGGCGAAGTCGTAGTACTCGATGGTGGTGCCGATGAGGCTGGCGGCGGCGACGCGCGAGACGCCGCGCGTGCGGCGCGAGGCGTCCGCGGACGTCCCGGACGGGACGGCGGTCCCGGACATGGAAGGTTCTCCTCCGCTGGAGACTGGGGGTGCAAGAGCATGGAAGAGCCGGCGGAGAAGAAGGGCACGTTCCTGTGCCGTACCGTGGCACGTCACCGCGGTGCTTGACCGACGGTCAGCCCGCGGGATCGTCATGACGACGTGGGCGAGCATCCGATCGGACCGGCTGCCGCCGCCATGTGAGAAGGTTCGTCCGTCCACAGCGGACCAAGAAGGAAAGGGGAGTGTCCACTCCTTTCCATTCTCAACGTATAGCGCACCGGGGGGCTTGCCACAAGCCCCGGGTCATGCCGCAGAATCGTCGGCCGAGGCCAGAACCTGCGGAAATGGGGGACGCGGAATGCGCGCGTTGTTGTCGACGTACGGGTCGCGCGGGGACGTCGAGCCGATGGCGGCACTGACGGTGCGGTTGCGGGGACTCGGCGCGGAGGCGCGGATCTGCGCGCCGCCGGACGAGTAGTTCTTGCGGCGGCCTCGTCCGTGTCCGGGGTGAATCCAGCCCTCGCGACCGGGTCCGTCACGCCGGCCCAGACGCCAACCTTCGCAAGCGCCCTCACATCGGAGCTGATGACTTGAATCCCCTGACTGCCAGCGCGTTCGACCTGCCCGAACACCTCGCCCCCAAGGCCGACCCGGCACTGATCGCCGGCGACGAGCGACACTTCGCGGCCATCGCGGAGAGCCTTGAGCAGTCGATCGCCGAGCTGTCCGACCGCCTCGACGCCGAGCGCAAGGCGCCCGGCGGAAAGGGCCGGGCGGCGCTGGACCGGGACCTGGAGATCCACCGGCTGACCACTCGCCTGCGCGCCCTGCGTCGCTTCGGTCTGGACCTGTGCCTTGGACACATGGTCGGCGCGGACGACCCCGAGCCCGTGTACATCGGACGGCTCGGCCTCACGGACAGCGAGGGCCGCCGGCTGCTGCTCGACTGGCGTTCCCCCGCGGCTGAGCCGTTCTTCGGGGCCACCCACGGGAACCCGATGGGTCTGGCGAGCCGCCGCAGGTACCGCTGGACCCGCGGCCGGATCAGCGACTACTGGGACGAGGTGTTCACCGCGGACGGGTTCGAAGGGCACGCCGCGCTCGACGACCAGTCCGCCTTCATCGCCAGCCTGGGCAGCAGCCGCTCGCCACGGATGCGGGACGTGCTCGGCACCATCCAGGCCGACCAGGACGCCATCATCCGCGCGGGATCCGGCGGCGCTCTCGTGGTCGACGGCGGTCCGGGTACGGGCAAGACCGTCGTCGCCCTGCACCGTTCCGCCTATCTCCTCTACTCCGACCCTCGCCTCGGTCACCGCCGGGGCGGCGTGCTGTTCGTCGGTCCGCACCAGCCGTACCTGGCCTACGTCGCCGACGTCCTGCCCAGCCTCGGCGAGGAGGGCGTGCAGACCTGCACCCTGCGGGACCTCGTCGCCGAGGGGGCCACGGCGACGATCGAGACCGACCCGGACGTGGCCCGCCTGAAGTCGTCCGCGAATCTGGTCAAGGCCATCGAGCCGGCCGTCAGGTTCTACGAGAACCCGCCCACCAAGGGCATGACGGTCACGACCCACTGGTCCGACATCTGGCTGGGCCCCGAGGACTGGGCCGAGGCGTTCGAAGCGGCGGAGCCCGGCACTCCGCACAACGAGGCGCGCGACCAGATCTGGGAGGAACTGCTCACGATCCTGGCGGACAAGCACGACGACGAGGACATCTCACCTGACCTGCTCCGCAAGTCGCTGCTGCGGAACAGGGAGCTGCTCACGACCTTCAACCGCGCGTGGCCGCTGATCGAGGCGGCCGACCTCGTCGGAGACCTGTGGTCGGTACCCGCCTACCTGCGGATGTGCGCTCCCTGGCTCAGCCCCGACGAGGTTCGGCGGTTGCAGCGCGCGGACGCCCAGGCCTGGACGGTGTCCGACCTGCCGCTCCTGGACGCGGCACGGCAGCGGCTCGGCGACCCGGAGGCGGCGCGGCACAAGCGGCGGCGGGACGCCGCTGTCGCCGCCGAACGCGAGCGCATGGCCGGGGTCGTCGACAACCTGCTCGAGGCCGATGACGACGGTGAAGGCGCGGTGACGATGCTGCGCGGACGGGACCTGCAGGACGCCCTGATCGACGAGAACGCGTCGCCCACCACCGAACCGGACCTGCTCGCCGGCCCGTTCGCGCACATCGTCGTGGACGAGGCCCAGGAGCTGACCGACGCCGAGTGGCAGATGCTGCTGCTCCGGTGCCCGTCCAGGAGCTTCACCATCGTCGGGGACCGGGCCCAGGCCAGGCACGGGTTCACGGAGTCGTGGCAGGAACGGCTGGAGCGGGTCGGGCTCGACCGGATCAACCTGGCCTCCCTGAGCATCAACTACCGGACGCCGGAAGCGATCATGACGGAGGCCGAGCCGGTCATCCGGGCCGCGCTCCCGGACGCCAACGTGCCGACCTCCATCCGCAGCACCGACGTCCCCGTCGTGCACGGGTCCGTTTCCGACCTGAGCTCGATCCTCGACACCTGGCTCGCCGCGCATGCCGACGGGATCGCCTGCGTCATCGGCGACCCCACCTTCCAGGCGACGTCCCGCGTCCGGTCGCTGACGCCGGTGCTGTCGAAGGGGCTCGAGTTCGACCTGGTCGTCCTCATCGACCCGGAGGCGTTCGGCGAGGGCATCGAAGGAGCGGTCGATCGCTATGTCGCGATGACCCGAGCGACCCAGCAACTGGTCATCCTCACGAGCTCCTGACCGTGCCGACCCCCAGGACCGCCTGTGCGGCGGGGTGATGGCCGGTGAGGCGGTCGAGGGCGGCGGGGGACGGCCGGCTCCGCACCGGCCATCAGTTCATCGAAGTGAATTGATGCGCCACCCCCGGTGATGGATGTTGGTGGGGCAAGTGGAAGCGACCAGAAGCGATCCACGAGGAGTTCGACATGAGCGATGCCGCGCCCCCTCCGGTCACCATGCCTACCCGGCGCCAGCGTCCCCTCGATCCTCCGCAGGAGTTGGAGAAGTGGCGGGAGGAGGCCCCGGTCCGCAGGTTGCGGTACGCCGACGGCCACCTCGGCTGGCTGGTGACCGGCTACGCGGCGGCCCGTGCCGTGATGGGCGACGGCCGCTTCAGCACGCGGCCGGAGCTCCACCATCCGACGACGCCGCAGATCGGGCAGCACCTGGCCATGCGCCGACCGCCCGCGTTCTTCGTACGCCTGGACCCGCCCGAGCACACCCGCTATCGCAGGCTGCTGACCGGCCAGTTCACTGTGCGCCGCATGAAACTGCTGGAACCGCGGATCGCCGAGATCACGGCCTCCACGATCGACACGATGCTGCGTACCGGCCCACCGGCCGAGCTGGTGCGCGACTTCGCGCTGCCGATCCCCGCCCTGGTGATCTGCGAGCTGCTCGGCGTCCCGTACGCCGACCGCGAGAGCTTCCAGCGGCAGTCGGCGACGATCGTGGCACTGGACGTCAGCACTGAGCAGAAGCAGCGGGCGATGAACGAGCTGAACAGCTACCTGCGCGCTCTGGTGGCCGACAAGCGGGCCCGACCGGGCGATGACCTGATCAGCGGCCTGTCGTCCGGCGGGGAGCTCACCGAGGAGGAGCTGTCCGGCGTGGCCCTGCTGCTGCTCCTGGCCGGACACGAGACGACGGCCAACATGCTCGCCCTGGGCACGTTCACCCTGCTCGGCAGCCCCGGCCAGCTCTCCGCGCTGCGCCGCGACCCCGCCCTGGTGCCGGGCGCGGTGGAAGAGCTGCTGCGCTATCTCACAGTGGTCGACTTCATGGTCCGGACGGCGCTGGAGGACGTGGATCTCGACGGTCATCCGATCAAGGCGGGTGAGACCGTGACGGTTTCCCTGCCCGCGGCCAACCGGGACCCGCTGCGGTTCGCCGATCCCGGGATCATGGACATCGTCCGGGACGCGACCGGCCACCTGACGTTCGGACACGGCATCCACCAGTGCCTGGGCCAGCAACTCGCCCGCAACGAAATGCGCATCGCCCTGCCCGCGTTGCTCGACCGGCTGCCGGGCCTGCGCCTGGCGGTGCCTGCCGAGGACGTGCCCATGCGGTCCGACATGCTGGTCTACGGCGTGCACAAGCTACCGGTGACCTGGTAGCGGGCGCGGTCTGTCAACGGGCGTGGCCGGTCATCACGGCCCGGAGTAGCGTGATTGCATGGAACAGCGAATCACTCTGATCACGCTGGGGGTCTCCGATCTCGCTCGCGCCAAGGGCTTTTACGAGGCCCTCGGCTGGCGGGGGCAAGAAGTCGAGGAGACCGTCTTCTTCCAGGCCGGAGGCCTGGGACTGATCCTGTGGGGCCGCGACAAACTGGCGAAGGACTGCGGTCTGGAGCCTGGGCCGGCGGGCGGTTTCGGCGGGATCGCCCTGGCGCACAACGTACGGTCCGACGCGGAGGTCGATGCCCTGCTGGCGGCGGTGGCGCGGGCTGGTGGAACCGTCACCAAGCCCGCGGCCGTCAACGCCATCGGGTTCTACTCCGGTGCCTTCGTCGATCCCGACGGCCACGCCTGGGAGATCGCGCACAACCCCGGCATCCCCCTCGCCGAGGACGGTTCGATCACCCTTCCTGATTTCGGCAACCTCTAGAGGTCTTCTTCTGGGGTGGGCGGCCGCCGGCCTTCAGCTCCTGTCAGCCGTCGGGTCCTTCCATCTCCCCGCTACGGGGGTTGGGACCCTGAGGCGGGGGAGGTCGTGCATGGTGTGCCTCTCTTGCGAGAACCGGGGGTTGCGGGGCCGCCTGACCACGACGGTCGGGTACGTGGCCGGCCAGGACGGTCACGCGGACTTCCGGACGAATCGCCTGATCAGCGGCCAGGCCAGCAGGATGAGGATGACGGCGTAGACCGTGTAGGAGACGGGCCCGCCGAGCAGGCCCGACAGGTCTCCGCCGGAAAGTTGCAGGGAGCGGCGGCCCTGGAGTTCGGCGCGGGGGCCGAGGATGACGCCGACGATCAGCGGCAGCACCGGCAGCCCGAAGCGGCGCATCCCGAAGCCGAGCAGCCCGAGCACCAGCAGGAGGACCAGGTCGAAGGGTTGGGAGTCCTTGGAGACCACGATCGCGCCCGCCTCCTCGATGAGCTTGGCGATCGGCGTGGTCTGGGTGAGCGTGGCCGTGGATTTGGAGGCGTAGGAGGCGCCGACGACGCCCAGGCCCATGAGCATGGCCAGCTTGCCGTTGCCCTTTTCGTTGATCGTGCGTTGCAGACCGACCGTGCCGCCCGCGCCGGGCAGGTTGAACACCTGCACCCCTGAGGCGATCTTGGTGTCTTCCATGACCTTGGCGGCCGTGCGGGCGGTGGTGTCGTAGCCGCCGCCGGGGGCGTTGGGCACCATGATGCGCAGCCCGCTGACGGGTTCGCCGGCCGCGCTCGCGCCCGCGCCCGTCTGCTTGGCCGCGGTCGCTCCGCAGGCGCTGACCGCGAGCATGGACAGCGCCGCCAGAGCGCCGAGGAGGGCGCTGATCCGATTTCTCACAGTGGTCTCTTTCGCATTGACAAGTGCGGCGCCCTGATTATGCGAACCCGGCCGATCGGTCGTCTGCCTTGTGTGACCAGCGGAGATTGTGTTCATTGTGTTCGTGAGACGCCGCGGTCCACGGCGGCCGGGGTCACGGAGGATCTCCGGGGCCCTTTCACGTGAGGACTCTTGATCACGGCCTCGGCGTGGCCGCCCCTGGACCGCGCGTCGCTGGTTGTCGGCATGGTCACTCGAGCAGGTGCCGAGCCATGCCGGCTTCCCCAACTGCCGGTCGGCCATTCCTTGCCACGTGTCGGCGAATGCCGATTAGTCAGAAGAAGCGTCGTGACATGTCCCGCGACATGCAAAGAAGGCCAAAATCTTTATGCGGCGACACCCCCCTTTAAAGGTGTCGGATTTTGACGTGTTGTTTGAGTTCATTGAGGTGAATGAGATATTCCTTGCGGGTATGTACGCTTCTGTCTGAATGCCTATCCACATGTGGGCATTGGATTTCGCGTCGATTTATCCATGAATGGAAACGAGAGAACGTGAATACTGAAATTCGGCACCTGCCGACGCCGCGCCACACGCGTACCGCGAAGCTGGCTCTGGCCGCTGCGGCCGCCGGTCTCATGTTCGTTCCGCTGAGCCAGGCAGTGGCGAGCGCGAGCACCGCCTCCCTCCAGCCCAAAGCCGGGAACGCCTGCTCGGACGAGTGGGGCGTATGCGATGTCCTCTGGTGGGGCGAGGACGACAAGAAGTCCGACCACGACAAGTCCGACCACGACAAGAAGTTCGAACACGACAAGAAGTTCGAGCACGACAAGAAGTTCGAGCACGACAAGAAGTGGGAGCACGACCGGTTCGAGCACGACAAGAAGTTCGAGCACGACGACTCCGACCACGACAAGAAGTTCGACCGCGACAAGAAGCGCGATCGTTTCAAGGTCGACCACGTCAAGATCGACCACCTCAAGCTCGACCGCGACAAGAAGTTCGAGCACGACAAGAAGTGGGAGCACGACCGGTTCGAGCACGACAAGAAGTTCGAGCACGACGAGTCCGACCACGACAAGAAGTTCGAGCACGACAAGAAGTGGGAGCACGACAAGAAGTGGGAGCACGACGACCACGGCCACCACGGCTGGTAGCCGTGGTGCACGGTACGGACTAGGGTGAGAACGCCCGCCGGGGACGAGTTCGGCGAGGACCCCGTCCCCGGAGGCTGAGGGCGTCTCCTGGCACTGTGATCGGCGATGGAGTCGAAATCACCCTCGGCCGCTCGAAAAGGCGGATGACAAATGCCGCGGCAAATTGTCTTGCCACGGCATTTGTCTCTTGGCGTCATTTCGAGTCAGCGGAGTTCGGCGTATCAGGCCGGCGACGACAACGAGGTGAGCGGCCGACGGCGCGGCACAGCGCCGGACCTCCGCGGCGTTCTGTCGGGCGTCGGTCCTTACGGCACTCCCCCGGCCGCCTCCTCCCGATGAGCGGTCGTACACCGCCGGGACAGGCTGCGATCTCCGGCGCGGTTCCCCGTACAGGGTGGCCGTAGGCGGCCGGTCACAACGCGAACGGCCCGTCACCGCGTTACTGCTGGTGACGGGCCTCTTCCGGGTCAGGACGCCGTCGTCCGCCCGCGTCTCGGGGCCGCCCGCCGAGGACCACGACCGGCGGCGGGCCGGGCGGTCGGTACTGCAGTGCGGACGGCCGGCGAGGACGCGTCACGCGACGGCGGTCCCCTCGAGCTCCACCATCAGGTCGGGGATCGCCAGCCGGGTCACCCCGAGCATCGTGGTGGACGGTGCCACCCCGGCGGCGCCCAACCGCGACGCCAGCACGCCGTAGTGCTCGAAGAGCCGATCGACGTCGGTGGTGTAGACGTTGAGCCGGACGAGGTTCGCGAGCGACATGCCTGCCTCGCCGAGCACGGCCTCCAGGTTGTCGAGGGTCAGCGCCAACTGCGCCGCCATGTCACCGGCATGCTGGGGCTTGCCTTCGCCGCTCATCGCCGTCTGCCCGGAGCAGTACAGGGTCCGGGTGTGCCCGGAGACGATCTCACCCTGGTTGTACCCCATCTCCACGGACCACGCCCACGGGTTGACCGCCGTTCGCTCCATTGCCACATCAGCTCCATTCGATTCGTCGACATCACGTACGTCCATCGGCTCGGTGGCCGTGATCTCTCTGGCCGCGTTGATGAGCCTCCCAACAAATCACGACATCCTGTGTCGTGTATTTCGATAAAGTTCTCGCATGCGCGCCGACCGGCTGGTCTCGCTGGTGCTGCTGCTGCGGCAGCACGGCCGGCTGTCCGCGGCCGCGCTGGCCCGCGAGCTGGAAGTGTCCACCCGCACCGTGCTGCGCGACATCGAGGCGCTGTCCGCAGCCGGCGTCCCGGTCTACGCCGAACGCGGCCGGCACGGCGGTTTCGCGCTGTTGCCCGGTTTCCGGACCGAGCTCACCGGACTGAACCCCGACGAGGCCCTTGCCCTGCTGGTCGCCGGATCGCGGCGCGGCGCGCAGGCCTTCGGCCTCGGCTCGGCGCTCGCTTCGGCCATGCTCAAGGTGGTTGACGCGCTCCCGGAGAGCTATCGGGACACCGCGGCCGGCGCGGCCGAGCGACTGCTCATCGACCCGGAGACCGACCTCCTCTCGCGTCGGCTGGTCGCCGAGGAGGTTCCTGACGCCATAGCGGCCGAGGTCCTGCGCGCGGTGTTCGCCGGACACAAGCTGCGGATCCACTACGCGGCCATGGACCAACCCCCGAAGTGGCGCACGGTGGACCCGATCGGCCTGGTCACCATCCGCGACCGGGGCTACCTGCTGGCCACGAGGTCCGGCGCGGACCGCACCTACCGGCTGTCCCGGGTCTTGGACGCCAAGGAACTCCCCGAACCCGCACAGCGACCAGACCGGGTCGATCTGGACCGGGCCTGGCAGGAACGCAGCACGCGGTTCCGGGCCGGCGGCGACCAAGTCGCCGTGCTGGTACGGGTGAACCCGAGGCGGCGGGAGGAACTGCTGGGCACCGCGCTGGCCGTCCGCTCCGAGGAACCCGACGCAGACGGCTGGCTGCGGCTGGAGGTGACCTTCCAGGATTCACGACACGCCGAATGGGCGCTGTGGCAGCTCAGCACGGACGGGGAGGCCCTGGCCCCGCACTGGTTGCGCACCTCCCTGCACAACCGCGCCACCGCGATCGCCGCCCGCTACGCGGCGTCATCCTGAGAGTCGCCGCCTTCTGCGAGCCGAACGGGACGACGGCGGCGCGCCCCATCGAGCCGCCTCGACATAGCGGACCTCGATTCCGGGGGTCAGGGGGCGGGAAACGGGTGGCGGACGCCGCCTCCCTCGATCCCACAGCTCGTGAGTGACATCCGGCTCCCGGCTCCGGAAGCAGTGTCCGCCGCGTACAACGACGCCAAGGGCGACCGGTATCGGGCCCTCCGAGACGTCATCGGGTGACGAGATGAAAGTTTCAAGCTCCATTGACACTCGGAAAGCGCTTTCCTACGGTGTGGGTCATCCCCACCGCGGAGGTGTTCGTTCATGCGCGTGGTGCGTATTCGCTGCCGGCCTCCGCCGTCCCGTCGGCGGCCGGAGCCGGACCCCAGTGGCCGACCTGACCTGTAACAAGCCCGATGCCGCGGCCTCGACCGCGCAGCGAAGACCGCACCCGTTGTTCGAAGGAGAAGGTGAACCGAGGATGAGACGAGCAGTCGCGTCGCGACTCCATGCGGTCCTGGCCGCCCTGGCCATCGCGGCCGCGGCCGGTGTGGCCTTACCGGTGCTGCAGGCATCAGCGGCGGCCGACGGCGCCAGCGGCTACGCGACCGCCAACGGCGGGACCACCGGTGGCGCAGGCGGGCAGACGGTGAGGGCCACCACGGGGACCGCGATTCACGCGGCCCTGTGCGACCGGGCCAGCAGCAGCACCCCGATCATCATCGAGGTCTCAGGAACCATCAACCACGGCAACACCACCAAGGTCTCGGGCGGGAGCTGCGACACCGCCGCCGGCGTGATCGAACTCAAGCAGATCAGCAACGTCACGATCATCGGCGTGGGCAGCGGGGCCGTCTTCGACCAGCTGGGCATCCACATCCGCGAAGCCCGCAACATCATCATCCGCAACGTGACCGTCCGCAACGTCAAGAAGTCGGGCTCGCCCACGTCCAACGGCGGTGACGCCATCGGCATGGAGAGCAGCGTCCGCAACGTCTGGGTCGATCACGTCACCCTGGAGGCCTCGGGCGGGGAGGCGGAGGGCTTCGACGGCCTCTTCGACATGAAGAACGACACCCAGTACGTGACCCTGTCCTACAGCATCCTGCGCAACTCCGGCCGCGGCGGGCTCATCGGGTCCAGCGAGAGCGACCGCTCAAACGGCTACGTCACCTTCCACCACAACCTGTACGAGAACATCGACTCCCGCACACCCCTGCTGCGTGGCGGCATCGCCCACATCTACAACAACTCCTACGTGAGCCTCCACGAGTCGGGTATCAACTCCCGGGCCGGAGCTCGCGCCAAAGTGGAGAACAACTACTTCAAGAACTCCAAGGACGTCCTGGGCACCTTCTACACCAGCGAGGCCGGCTACTGGCAGGTCGGCGGCAACATCTTCGACAACGTGACCTGGTCCGCCCCGGGCAGCGAGAACAACCCCGCCGGACCCGACCCGCAGTCCAACACCACCGTCAGCATCCCCTACTCCTACAGCCTCGACGGGGCGAGCTGCGTGCCGGACATCGTCCGCCAGACGGCCGGCGCCAACAAGGGGCTGCAGGTGTCGAACGGCAGCTGCACGCCACAGACACCGACGGCCACGCCGACACCGACCATCACCCCCACGCCGTCGCCCACTCCTTCGCCCGGCGGGCCCAACCTCAGCCTCGGAGCCGGCTCCGACGGCTCCAGCAAGGCCGACGGGACGAGCTACGGCAACGTGCGGGACGGCAACATGAGCACCTTCTGGTCGCCGGCCGGCTCGACCGGTGACATCTCGATCAAGTGGGGCTCCGCCACGACGGTCTCCAGGGTCGTCATCCGTGAGGCGTCAGGCTCGGAGGGCGGCATCGGAGCCTGGCAGCTCGTCAACGCCGGCACCGGAGCCGTCCTGAAGTCCGGCAGCGGGGCGGGTGCCATCGCCTTCACGCCGACCTCGCTAAGCAAGATCACCTTCAGGATCACCGCCTCGGCGGGCACGCCGAAGGTCGCCGAGTTCGAGACCTACGCGGGGTAGCGACACGCTTTCGCCGTCCGCTCTGTCTCGCCGAGGACGGACGTGAACCTCGGTTCACAGCAGAGCCGGCGTCGTCAACGTACCGCCGTGGACAGCCCCACGCCACGCCGCCGGCTCCGCCTGGGTGGAGGTCGGTGCGGTGCCATCGACCGCCGGAATGTCCTGATCCATTGATTTGTAAGCCTTCAGTCGCTTCTCACCAAGTACGGGTGTAGATCGACGAAGGGAGCAAGGCCGGTGCGTCTCAAACGGGGAAAGCTCGCCACCGACCCCGTGGCGTTCGAAGCCTTCTACCGGCGGCACATCGACGCTGTCACGCGTTTCCTGTCACGCCGGGTCGACGACCCGCACACGGTCGCCGACCTGGCGGCCGACGTGTTCCTCGCGGTGTTCGACTCGGCGCACACGTACCGCCCGGGCAAGGGCAGCGAGATCGCGTGGCTGTACGGCGTCGCGCGCAACACGCTGTCGGCCGAGCGGCGGCGGGCGCTGCGGGAGTCCCAGCTCACCCATCGTGTGAGCGGGCGGCGTCCGCTCGACGGCGACGACGTGGCCCGGTTGGAAGAGCAGATAGACGCGGAACGGCCCGCCAGGGCGGCCTTCGAGGCCATGGCCGGATTACCCGACGGGGAGCGCGCTGTCCTGGAACTGGTGGTTCTGGAGCAGCTCACGCCGTCGGAGGCGGCGGTAGCGCTGGGGATCCGGCCGGGGACCGCCATGGTGCGGCTGCACCGCGCCCGCAAGACACTTCGCGACCTGCCCTTCGTCCTGGAAGGAATCCCACGATGAGATTCGAGGAGCAGTTGCTGATGGACCTCAAAGCCGAGATGACCGCCCGGAACGAACGCAGCCGCCGCGTCGGCCGCCGCCTGCTCGCGGGGGCGGCGGTGGCCGGGCTGGCGGCCGTGGCGGCGGTGGCGGTGCCGCTGCTGACCGGGCCCGAGCCGGCGTACGCGGTGAGCGAGAACGCCAACGGCACCATCACGGTGGAGCTCAAGGAGTTCAGGGACGCCGACCGGTTGGAGCAGGACCTCAAGGATCTGGGCGTGAACGCCGACGTCACGTACCTCAAGCCCTACATGAAGTGCCAGAACGATCGGGGCACGCTCGTCGGCGGCGGATACGACACTCCGGAGGAGTGGCGCAAGTCCGTGCACTACAAGGTCGCCAGGCCGGGACCGAAGAGTTTCGTCATCGATCCCCGCTATGTCGGGAAGGGGCAGACGGTGGCGCTGGAGTTCACCGAGAACCCGAAGGGGCCGTTCAAGTCGCAGCTCAATGCGTCGGTGATCGAGGGCTCTGTCAAGCCGTGCGTCCCGGAGCATGACCCGACGCAGCTCGGCTGACCGGCCCCCGGATAACGATGGCCATCCGCAAGGGCTCGCCCCCGTTCGGGGCGGGCCCTTCGTGCGTCCTGCGTTACTCGTACGGTGGCCCACCGGCCTCGGTACATGGCTGGACCACCCGCGACCAAACCCGCCGACCACGGGCAGCGACGGCGTGGGGTCTCTCAACGACTTCCAGCCGGACCGGGGCGTATCGCCGTCTCCAGGAAGTGCGAAATCTCGTTCGCGACGACGTCGGGCATCTCGAGACCACACAGGTGTCCGAGCTCGCTCAGCAGGACCGCACGGCTCCCAGGGATGCTCCGCACGTCGTCGAGCTGCTTGGCTTGATCTACGACGACGTCCTTTCCGCCGAGTATGTAGCAGGTCGGTACACGGATCTCAGACAGCTCGTCGGCCTGGCTGGTCAGCGCACCGCCGGCCAGCCAGCCGTGCCACATCTGTTCGGTGACGGTCAGCATGCTGCTCGTCAGACCCGAGGTCCTCGTTGGGTCCACGGAGATCGCTGCCACTGCTTGCGTGAGGGCCTCGACGTTGCCGTACGCGGCATCGAAGCCGGCGATCACCTCGTCCCCGGCAGTCGTCCCCGCGGCGTTCCACGGAACAACCCCGACCAGCGCGCGCACCTCATCCGGGTGGTCAAGCGCGATACGCACCGCGATCGCACCGCCGAGGGAGTAGCCGACCAGGCAGTAAGCGTCGGCGCCCGTCTCGTTGATCGCGTCATGCAGGGTCGCGGCCAGCGAGGACAGCCTCCCGTCCGCCGGCGCGCGTACGGACTGGCCATGTCCGGGCAAATCGAAGATCAAGACGCGGTACCCGCTCAGGTGCCGCGCGATTCCGGTCATGAGATCGGCCGAGGCGCCGAATCCCGGCAACATGACGAGTGTCAGAGGGCCCTGGCCGTGTTCCTCCCAGTAGATGTCTGAACTGGTGTGTGGCATCGCGATCTCCCTGGGCTCGGCGAAGTTCGTCGGGCGTACACGTACGGTGGAGCACATCGGTCCTGCTGTTCCGGCGGCACCGGGTCGCGTCATGGGCGCATCATCCCCGGGGGGTGTGGCTCGCGGTCCGCGGCGGATCCTCCATGACGGGCGAGTGCCCGACACCGGGCAGCAACTCGACTTTCGCGCCCGGCACGGCGCGGTAGTCGGCGGCGGAGGAGAATCGCCGTCTCCGGTCCTCCTCACCGAAGATCACCAACAGCGGCTTGCCGAGGGGCACCAGCCGATCGGGGAGCGCGCGCTGCTTCACATAGTCGTCGCCGGTCTGCGTTGTCGCGACGAGAGCGTGGTAGGTCATGCCGCGCGCGTCGTCCACGACCGCCTGCGTAACCTCGTAGCCGCTGCGGCTGAACGCGGTGCCGGCGTCGTCGAAACAGCGGGACCATCGAGCCCCGGGCACATAATCATGGGCCCACTGTCGCCGCCGGTGCGCGCCGGTATCTTGTACAAATGTTCCGGTCACTCGGCTCGCCCAGGACGAAATGGGTGAGCGGACGGCGTCCTGTTCCCGCTCGCCGCACCCTTGCCGGCCCAGGCGGTCGCTACATCAGCATGTGAGGCTTGGCGGGTGTTCCACGGCTGGGCCATGCGATGTCGTCAACGGCGAGAAACGGCTCGCCGGCCACGGTCGCGGGGGTCGCCCCGGTGAACGCCACGACGTCCCGGTGCAGGTGGGACTGGTCGGCATAACCGGTGT
This sequence comes from Nonomuraea sp. JJY05, assembly GCF_043496855.1. Lineage (NCBI taxonomy): Bacteria > Bacillati > Actinomycetota > Actinomycetes > Streptosporangiales > Streptosporangiaceae > Nonomuraea > Nonomuraea sp. JJY05. The sequence goes on along the minus strand of NZ_JBIEIS010000029.1, from coordinate 110,182 downwards.
CGGCCGCGACCTGAGCCGCGCCTTCCCCCGCGACCAGGCGATGGGCGGCATGGTCGAAGCGGACCAGCTTCACGGCGCGCTTGGGCGGCAGGCCCAGCTGCGAGCGGAACCGGGACCACAGGCGCTTGCGGCTCCATCCGATCTCGTCCGCCAGCCCGTCGACCCGGACCAGGCCACGGCTGCCGACGATCCGGTGCCAGGCCCAGGCCATCTCAGGCTCCACCGGCGGCCCCGCCTCATGCCGGCGGGCGAGCAGCGCGTCCGTCAAAGCGAAGCGATCCTGCCACGACGAGACCTCGCCCAGTTGCTCGCGGATCCGTGACGCCTCCCGGCCCCACAGGTCCTCCAGGGACACGACGGCGCCGTCGAGTTCGGCGGGCGAGACGCCCAGAACCGCGCGTGCGATCACCGGGGACAGGCGCACCTGCACGCACTCGACGTTCTCACCTCGCGCCCAGACCGCGCCGCTGGATCCGATCCCGGGCCCGGCGACGATGCTTCCCCACTGCTGCCGCCCGGCGGCATCGTCCACGACGGGCGAACCGGTGCCGAAGTCCAGAAGCAGCGTCACCGCCGGGTGCGGGACCATCCGGAGCGTGTCCAGGTCACGGACCCGGAACCCGGCCATGGTGACCCCGGCCACCCGGCTGGGCCGGCGCGGGCACGCCACGCCCCACACAGCCGCACCGTGCACGAACGTTTGCACCGCTCCATGCTACGCGGGCCGGCCGCGGGGAACATTTGTCCAATCCAACGGCGCGTACCGGCGGCGACAGTGGCCTCATGACCCTTTCTGAAGGCGTGAACGGCGGCCCCGAGTCTGCCGGGAGCTCGACCCTTTCCCTGGACGACGGCGACATTCACGTTCGCCAGGACGGCCCCCGCGACGCGCCCGCACTCCTGCTCATCCACGGGTCCGCGTCCTCGACCCGATCGTGGGACGCGCTGGTTCCGCTGCTGACCGGATCTCACCGCGTCGTCCGGATCGACCTGCTCGGGCACGGCCGGTCGGCCAAACCGGCCGACCAAAGTTACGCGATCCCGGACCAGGCACGCAGAGCCGGCGCGGTCCTGGATCGGCTCGGCATCGAGCACGCCGTGGTCGTCGGTCATTCCAGCGGCGGCGTGGTCGCCACCGCCCTCGCCGAAGAGCGACCTGACCTGGTGACCGCGCTCGTGCTCGTCAACACGGGACCCAGCCTGGGCGCCTTCATCGCACCGGATCCCGCCGGGCCCGGACCGTCGCAATGGCCGCCGACCGACGAGCAGCTCCGCCGGTTCGCGAGCACCGGTTTCAGCCGCGCGGGCTACCAGATCCCCCACGAACTCCTGGACGAGGTGCGCGCCATGACCTTCCACACGTTCGCCACGACGATGCAGGCCACCCGCCACTATATGGAGCAGCGGGCGCTCCCGGATCGGCTGAGGGGCCTGGGCAAGCCGCTACTGGTGATCTTCGGCGAGGACGACCGCAGATGGCGATCCTCGTCCGCCTCCGACTACCGCGCTGTTCCGGGCGCGAAAGTCGAGTTGCTGCCCGGTCTCGGGCACTCGCCCCTGCTCGAGGACCCGCCGCGGACCGCCGCCCCGCTGCTGGCCTTCACCGCGATCCACGGCGTGCGGGTGGACTGAATGACGCTGCGGATTCTCGTCTCCGGCGCCAGCGTCGCCGGTCCGGTGCTGGCCTACTGGCTCACGAGATACGGCTTCGAGGTCACCGTCGTGGAACGGGCCCCCGTGCTGCGCAAGACGGGCGGGCACGCGGTCGACCTGTTCCGGCCCGCGATGAACATCTCGGAGAAGATGGGCGTGCTCCCGCGCGTCGAGGAGCGGGCCACCGGCACTGACCGGATGACCGTCCACCGGGAGGGCTCACGACGTCCCGTCCGGGTAAACCTCTCCAAGATCTTCAGCGGCACCTCCGGCCGGCACGTCGAGATCATGCGCGACGACCTGAGTGAAATCTTCTACGACGCCGCGCGCGACGACGTCGAGTATGTCTTCGGCGACTCGATCAGCGCGATCTCGCCCGACGGCGAGGTGCGGTTCGAGAACGCCGCGCCGCGCCGCTTCGACCTCGTCGTCGGCGCGGACGGGCTGCACTCCAACGTGCGCCGCCTCACCTTCGGCGACGAATCCCGCTTCAGCGCCTTCATCGGGGCCTACCTCGGGGTGCTCACCCTGCCGAACGTCTCCGGCCTCGACGGCGAGCTTCTCATGCACGTCGGCGTCGGCCGCACGGCCGGCATGTACGGCGCGCGGCACCTCGGCGACGCGCGGGCGTTGTTCCTGTTCCGGAGCGAGCGCGAGCTCGACTACCACCACCACGACGTGCCCCGGCAGAAGGAGCTGCTGCGCGGCGCGTTCGACGGCATGCACCCCGGCGTGGACCGCTGGCTGGACGAGCTCGACCGCACCCCGGCGTTCTACTTCGACTCGATCACCCAGCTCCGCATGGATACCTGGTCACGGGGGAGGGTGACGCTCGTCGGCGACGCGGGCTACTGCCCCGGCCCGGCCGTCGGCGGCAGCACCAGCCTGGCCGCCGTCGGCGCGTACGTCCTCGCCGGGGAGCTGGCGCGGGCGGGAGGCGACCACGAGCGCGCCTTCCCCGCCTACGAGCGCGCGATGGCGGAGCACGTGCGTGGCAGCCGCGCCGCCGCGCTGAGCGTGGCGAAGACCCTGATCCCCGCCTCACGCCTCGGCGTGTCGGGACTGGCCCAGGGCGCTCGCCTGATCTCCGCCCTGCCCGCGGGGCCCAGCCGCGCCCTCCTCCGCCTCACCAGCAAGAGCGCGCGCCTCCACAACTCCATGACCGTCGACGACTACCCGCCGTCGCGCACCGCAACATGCCTCGCGGGCGACCCCGGAGGCGGCCTCGAGAGCAGGCTCAGGGCGGAGTGAGGAGCGCCGGCAACTCACTCCACCTCGACGACGTCGTGGCGGCCGACCAGCAGTAACGGCCTCAACGTTGACGTCCCGCCCCGCAGGGTCGTGCGTGGCAAGCCGACGATCTCCGGCTTCGGGCCGGTTGCTGGAGCCGGCTGAGCACGGCCAGGGCCGGCCCGCCGTCGTGCCGTCCCCCCCGAACGCTTTCCGGCTGCAGGGGCTGACCTGCGCGGCCCACGGGCATGCGCGAGGTGCCCGTCAGCCGCGGGCGAGGACGGCGCGGGCGGCAGAGAGCTGCCGGTCCTTGGCCTCCTGAAGCGCATGGAACTCGGCGGGGCGAGCCGCGACGGCCTCGTCCTGGATGCGTCGCTCCACGGCGGACCAGATGGAGACAAGGTCGGTCTTCGCCTTGCACCCCACGTCCGCCTGCGCCGCGCGGATCTCCTCCTGGGAGGCGGGGCCTTCCTTCATCCACCGCCGGTCGGTGATGGCGGCGAGCGGGTCGGCGTACTGCCGGCCCTGCTCCTGCATGCACGTGCTCCAGGCCCGGAAGACCCTGACGACCTCCGGAGCCCGCCGGGACCGCTCGAAGGTCTCCGAGATGAGCCTGTTGAACAGGGCCTCGTCCACCTGCGAGACGCCCTGTTCCAGGTGGTTCCGCGCCTGTTTCAGGCAGCCGTCCTTCTCGCCGTACGCGGCCTGACGTTCCTTCGCCGGCAGGCTTCGCATACGGCTGGCGCGTGCGGCGGCGCGCCGGGCCACGGTAGGGCGGTCCGGCGGGATGTGATAGCCGAAGAGGCGGGCGATCTCCGGTTCGACGACACCGTAGCGGCGGCGGTTGGCCGGCTCCACGTCCTCCGCCGCGCTCTGCGGCAGCACCTCCCACGCCATGCCCCGCCGCCGCATGCAGTCGCGAATGAGGAGCTCCTCGGCGCCCTCAAGGATGCCGATGTCCGACGGGGAGAAGTTGTAGCGATCGAAGGGGATCGAGAGCTCGCGCGCCTCCACCCCCGGGGGCGGCACCGGAACCCGCGGCTCCGTCGCCGCCGCCGTCGAACAGGCGGCTGTCGCCGCGGTCAGGAGTACCCCGACCGCTCCCCGCAGCCGAACAGGCACGCTGATTCCTCCGATCCGCCGCGGGGCGGGGTGCCGAACTCGAAGTCCGAGAAGTCGGTGTCCTGCGAGCGGTTCAGCGGCTTACGGCCTGACGTACCTGATGGAGCTGGTCTTGTTGTCGAACCCGTTGTTCGTCAGGTCGCCGTCCGAGGAAGACGGCTTTGCCGCGTAGCCGTACGCGCCGGAGCAGTTGGCGGAGTTGTAGAACTGCACCCTGGCGGCGCTGTTGTTCCGCATGGAGCTCGCCTTGTTGTTCACTCTGAGCACGTCGTAGCACAGGCCCCAGGCCTCGAACATGAACTCCTCTTCCGCGCCCTTGAACTTGTCGTGCTCGTACAGGCAGAAGTCCAGCTCGCAGGAGCTCACCGCCGGCTCCACCTCGGCCTGCGCGGTGGAGCCGACCCCCACCAGGCTGACCAGGGCCAGCGCCACCACACCGGCGCTGCGCACCCTCGCTCGCTTCATGCACACCTCATTCTCGTGGGACCGAAATCGTTGTGATCATAGTCATCGGAACCTTCAGTCGATCGACCCGACGATGGGCTCCGCCGCGAAGTGAGTCGGTGTCAGGGTGACCCCAGTGGCCCGCGCCGCCAGCGCAATGGCGAGAGCGGTGGAAGTCCGCGTGTCAGCCTCTCCGTCCAGCGGCATGCCCAGCTCTCGCATATGGGACAGCAGGCGGTCAGGATCGCTGCCGTTCCGATCGCCGGGGAAGAACGGCTCGAATTCCGTGACCATCACCCCGTCGACGGAGTAGCCGAAGTGCTCGTCCATGGTGATGCCTGTAATGACCCTTGCCATCTCCGTACTCTGGGCGAGGGTCTCTGGAAGAGGCTCGCAATGGTAGTCAATCAGGACCGCTCCTCCGTCTCCCGCGTAGGCGGCAATGCCCACTTCTCGGGAGATGTCACCGGGAGTGGCGCCGATCCGGTGCAATGCCTCCTCAGGAGACAGGCCCCGCACGAACGTCACGCCGATCAGGTCGCTGTCCTTCTGATACTCCTCGACGAACCAGGCGTAATCCATCGGCGATGCGCTGTCCACTGCCTATCCCCTTTCGCATCTGCCTAGATAATGATCCCTTTCGGGTTGACCTCCCATTACTGAGTTGGCGCCCGTGCCTCTAACCACATGACCTGGCGCCACCGCTACTCGGTGAGCCGACGCTGAGGAACGAAGCGGCGGCGTCACAGGAACCGCGCCTATCGTCTCATTGCTCTGTACTGCTTGCAGAGCGCTGTGATTTTGTCGTGGTCACGGGCGCCGGTCAGCTCGGCGAGCAGTTCGTCAGGGCATAACTCGTAGAGGTCGCCCCACCGGCGACGCATCTTGTTGTCCCAGATCCGGTAGCCGCCGGGAACGCCTCTGGCGACGTAGCGCCTCCTGCCCATAGTCCGTCACCCTGCAGTCCGCCCGCGCAGAGCCGGGCCCGGGGCGAGCCTCATCCTGCGATGCGTGCGTACCGGAGCAGGTCGATCACGTCGCCTATGCGGCACAAGGCAGCGGAGGGGACAACCGCATCGCGCGCAGCCCCGCCATCCCCTGACGACGGGTCCTGTGCCTGTCGGTGCCGGCTGGCAACATGGCGGAATGCTTTTGCAGCCCCTCGATGTCTCTTGGCTCTGCGGCGAATACTCCTGGGAGTCCTACAGTTTTGTCTACGTGCGTGCCACGCCTGAACAGGTGGTCGCGCGCCTCGGGGGTCGATGGGAGGACTTCACGCCTGGTCCCTTCCCCGACGACCCGGATGACTTCCCGGGCCCCGGGGAGCCTCTCGGCGTCACCTCCATCGGCGATTGGACGTTCGTCTTCGACCCTGACTGGCTCGGCACCCACAAAGGCGTGATCACTGAGCTCTCCAAGGGCACCCGCCTCGTCTCCCAAGCCGCACTCGCCGTCAAGGGCATCGACTACTTCTACTGGTGCGAGGACGGCGAGATCAGATTCTGCTGGGGAGACGACGACGGATATCTGATAGGGACCCCGGACGAACTCGTGGACACGATGGCGGACATCGACCGGCTCTACCCGCGGTTTTCCTATCTCTACAATGGGCCGGCTTTCCTGCTCGTCGAGCACCTGACCGGGATCAGGGCGACGGAGCGACTGCTGAAGGGCTCCACGTTCAGGTGGGGTGTCGTCCCAGCACCGGCCAAGCCGTGACGAGGAAGGATGATGCCACGAGCGCATATGGTCAGTGACGAGGTGGCACCGTCGGTCGCCGACGTCTCCGCCCTGCCGCCGCAGGCCATCGTCGAACGCATCCTTCCCGCAGCAGCCAGCCTCCGGGATCATGACAGCCGGCCGGCAGTGTAGGGGCGTGGTATCGGTCATCGCCTGAGCCTGGAAGCACTGGAGCCCGGGGGATTGCGGGCGGGACGATTTCCCTCTTCGTCTACTGCCAGGGGGCCGCGGGCGAAGAACTAGGACTGCTGGTAGAGGTCGGGGATCCCGTCGTGGTCGGAGTCGGCGGTCTCGGCCCGGTGGATCCGCCGGTAGACGCGGGCACGCAGTCGAAGGATCATCGTGGCCAGCAAGGCCGCGGTCAAGGAACCGGCCAGGACCGCGATCTTGACCCGCGCGTCGGCCTCTCCCGTGCCGAACGCCAGTTCTCCGATCAGCAGTGACACGGTGAACCCGATGCCGGCCAGGACGGCCAGCCCGGCCATGTCGATCCAGGCCAGTCCTTCGTCCAAGGTGGCGCGGGTGAAGCGGGCCACCAGCCAGGTGGCGGCCAGGATGCCGACCGGCTTGCCGACCAGCAGCCCTGCCACGATCCCCATCGCCACAGGGTCGCTCAGCGCTCCGGCCAGCCCGCTGAGGCCGCCGAGGCTGACCCCGGCGGAGAAGAACGCGAACACAGGCACGGCAACACCGGCGGACAGCGGCCGGAACCGGTGCTCGAAGTGCTCGGCCGGCCCCGGCCCGTCCGCCGTACCGGTCCCGGTGCCGCCCGGCGATGTCCGGGACAGCACGGGCACGGTCAGCGCCAGCAACACGCCGGCCACGGTGGCGTGCACCCCTGAGGCGTGCACCAGCGCCCAGCAGGCGAACGCCAAGGGCAGCAGCAGCCACCACGCGCGTATGCCCCGCCGCACCAGTACGGCGAAGACCGCCAGCGGCATGACAGCTGCCAGCAGCGGGAGGACCGACAGGTGCGAGGTGTAGAAGGTGGCGATGATGATGATGGCGATCAGGTCGTCCACCACCGCCAGGGTCAGCAGGAACGTGCGCAGCGCGTCCGGCAGGGAGCGGCCGATCACCGCGAGCACCGCCAGCGCGAAGGCGATGTCGGTGGCCGTCGGGATCGCCCACCCGCGGGCCCCTGTTTCACCGGCGACCGCCAGATACATCAGCGCGGGTACCACCACGCCGCCGACCGCCGCGGCCACCGGCACCACGGCCCGGCGCAGGTCACGCAGATCCCCGGCGACGAACTCCCGCTTGAGCTCCAGACCGGCCACGAAGAAGAAGATGGCCAGCAGCCCGTCCGCGGCCCAGGTGGCCAGGTCGAGGTTCAGGTGCAGTGCGGCGGGGCCGGCCTCGATGGTGCGCAGGTCCTGGTAGGTCTGCGCCCACGGCGAGTTGGCCCAGATCAGCGCGGCGAGCGCGGCGGCCAGCAGCAGTGCCCCGCCGATCGTTTCCTTGCGCAGGATGTCGGCGATGCGGCGCGCTTCGGGCCATGTGCTCCGGTTGAACAGGTGGGCAGCGCGTGTAGGCGTGATGCCGGGCATGGAACTCCGCTCTGGGAAAGGGGTCGGGCCGCTCACTTGCCGACCAGACTTCCCGGCACACCTGTCAATAACGTATCAGGAAGCGCAAATGGCCATATAACGGATTCGGCTCCACCGGACCCGCTCCCATGACACAGCACGAAGCCCACCACCGGACTCCCCCACCGAAGGCGGCCGCTCTGCGCATTCGATCGATCGTCGATGTGGGCACGACCGCGGTGTTTCCGCTGGTCAGCTTGTGAGGCGATCTAATGGGAGGCGGTGGAGTGTGCGAGCGCCCCTCTGGTCGCGGCGCAGGTGGGCGGCGAGACCCCGCGCCCGGTGTCGGCCGGGCGCGGGCCCATCAGTCGGCCTGGTCGCGAGTCCGCTCTTGTCCCTGCCAGGCCGGGTCCAAGTCGAAGCGACCTAAAAGGGACGGGACGGGGGTCTCCGCGCGCTCGCCGAGGAAGTCGCTGATCAGCACCGACCATCGAGCGTGAACAGCGGATCGGGACTGGCGGCCAAGAGGTGGTGCACCGCCAGCAGCACTCCGGCTGAGCCGCTCCACAGATCTGCGCTCAGTTGCAGGAATCTGTCACCGACGAAGCGGACCCCGTCATCGCCGGGGATCGCGTACTTGAACAGCGCGGCACCGGACCTGATCGCCTCGCCGCGCAGGTGGGGGTCGCCAAGGAGATGCGCCGACTGCGAGAGAGCCAGCGTCAGCCCGGCCAGGCCCTGGAACAGGCCCACGCCGACGGTGAACCGTACCGTGCAGTAACGCAGGCAGCGAGCGAGCACATCGGCGAGTTCGGCGTCCTCGACGACGGTGAGGTATCGGGACAGGACTGACGCATAGCCCGCGCTTCCCGCGAAGAGATAGGGCATGTTGCGCGAGTCGGCGGCGGACACCCTGAACCCCAGCGCCTCCGTCTCCACTGGAAGCCGGTGGCGTAGCTCGTCGCGGAGCAGGCCGAGGCCGCGCTCCAGCGGCTCGCGGTCACCGGTCAGGCGGGCCAGGTAGTAGAGGGCGAGCGCGATGCCGGGGCGGCCGCCCACCAGGCCGGAGGCGTCGTCGGAGGCGAGCTGCCGGGTCAGCGCCTCGCCGTCGGGGATCGCGGTGAGGAGTTCCCTGGCCTGGGCGAGCCGGCGGTCGTCGCCGGTGTGACCGTGGAGGGACATGTGTGTCATGGCGAGGCCGGCCGCGCCGCCGCCTAAGGTCGCGCAGGTCCGGCTCAGCGGATGCCGGTCCGCGGCCGCGAGCAGTTCCTCGGCGGCGTCCAGCTCGCCCAGCTCGGCCAGCACCCAGGCGATGCCGGCGTTGCCGTACAGCAGTCCCGGCGGCGTGGAGTGGCGCCGCGCCAGCGACTCGTCCCGCAGCCGCGCGACGACCTCCGGGTCGACCCCACGATCGGTGACGTGCAGGGCGTGCAGCACACCCGCTGTCCCGTGCGCCACGCACCGGGTGTTCGAGGAGAACCCGGCCGGTGTCGTCGGGTAGACCCAGCGCGGATTGCCCGGCTGCGCCATCGCCTTGATCGCGTCGGTTGTCCGGTCGCGCAGCCAGCGCAGTGATTCCAGCGGCTCGCGTTCCACCGCGTCCGGCACGGGCAGCCTCGGCCGTGCGGGGCGTCGATGGACGGACGTCACCTTGGCCCAGAGACGGTCCGGCACCGGTGCGAGCGCCGCGAGGTCGTGGCGCATGTGGTCGAGGACTTCCGGCGCGCGTGTGACCACCTGGTGCAGCGGGAACATCAGCATCTGCGCCACGGACGACAGGGCGTACGCGTCGAGGGAGTGCAAGGCCGTGCCGGTGGGCCGCGCGCCCTCATACGCCTCGCGCGGGAGATAGCCCGGCGCTCCGAGCGGCGTGACGACCTGGTCCGTGATCGGGCGGGCGGCCTCGAAGTCCACCAGCCTGGCCCTCTGCCGGTCGTCGACGAGGATGTTCCTCGGGTTGACGTCGACGAACACGTACCCGAGCTCGTGCAGCGTCGCGATGGTCTCCTCGACCTGGCCGAGGATGTCCAGGCACTTGCGGTAGTAGTCGGCGAACGCCGTCCGGGGCTGTCCGATCTTGATCACCGGAGAGTTCGCGACGACCCACTTGTTCAGCGTCGTCCCCGGAACCAGCTCGGTGACCAGGTAGGTGTTCTCCCAGTGCGCGAAAAGCTCGATCGGTTCCGGGCACATCCCCGGGTGCCTGCGGTGCAGGGTCCGGAGGGTGTCGTATTCCTGTTCCAGCCGCCGTTGCGCGTCCCGCGCGTCCGCGTCGTACCCGGTGTGGGCCCATGCCTCCTTGACGAAGACCTGCCGGCCGTCCGCCGCGCGGGCACGGTAGGCGCCGCCTGCGTTGCTGTGCTGGAGGACCGCTTCGAAGGTGTAGCCGCCGAAGCCGACCGGTTCGCCGGCGTCCTCATCGTGGCGCGGGGCTGCGAACGGGTCGGTCACACCTGGCGGGAGCACGAATTCCGGTCGCCGCTCGTCCGGGATCTCCCGGCCGGCGGCGTCGAGCAGGGTGAGCTGCCGGGTGCCGTCGGCCTGCAGCCGGGCTCGTTCGCGGAACGAGCCGTACCGGTAGGAAACGCAGGACGAGGATCCGAAACGCCGGTCGCTGCGGATGTACGGTCCGGTGAAGCCGTCGAGATCCTGAGCCAGCCGGATGAGCAGCTCGCGGGCGACCTCCGTGGTCGGCGGGTACACGGCGCAGAACTTCCCGCTCTGCGCGCGGTTTCCGTGCTTGTTGTGGACCCAGAGGAAGAACGACTTCCCGCCCAGATGCTTGAACGACACGGAGAACTCGACGCAGACGGTGGCGACGATGTCCAGAACCCGCTGCGCGTTCTCGATGGCGCTGGAGACGTGGATCTTCCACCCCTGGTCGGGGAGCATGACGCCGGGCGGGGTCCATTCTGTCCAGATGTCCCTGCTCGATTGGTCCCAGGTCGCCGGCATCACGGCGGGCCGGTACAGGGCGCCCGGATGGACGAGGTCAAGGGGTTCGTAGTAGTCCGCGTGAGCCAGGGCGAACGCAAGATGCTGCAGCATGGTGGCATTCCTCTCCTTCAGAGCCAACCGCGTCGCACTGCCGCGACGCCTGCCTCGAACCTGCTGGACGCCTCCAGCCGCGCCGCCAGCCGGGCGATCCGCCGCCGCAGGTGACGTACCGATACGCCGAAATGGCGAGCGGCCACCTCGTCGGTGTTGCCCGACGCGAGGAGCTCGAGCAGCCGACGATCGTCGTCGGTCAATTCCGGTTCCTGAGGGATGTCCTGGAGATCCGGGGGCAGTTCACGGGCCTCGTCCCAGAGCCGGTCGAAAAGCCGCAGGAAGCCGGTCAGCAGGCCGACCTGACGTACGACGAGCGCGCCCTGTCCGTGGTTCTCCGGGTCGATGGGCACGACGGCCACCTGCTCATCCATGACCATCAACGGGTCGAGTCGCCGATCGCTCACGCGGATCAGTGCCCCGGCGGTCATGAGCCGGTGCAGATAGGTCCGATTCTGCTCATCGTCCAGCACTGATCGCTCATGAATCAGCCGCAGCTCGATCCCCCTGCGGAGGCGCAGATCGAGTGCCCGGCCGATCTCCGGCCGAGGCCGGCCCTGCAGCACGCAGTACATGCTCGCCCGGGTCAGGGACGACAGCTCATGAAGCCGCTCGCGCACGTCCCGCATGCCGTCGATCCTCTCGACCCCCGGTCCGCCGCGCAGCCCTGCCAGCCCTCGCCCGTCCAGCGCCGAGAGCGCGCCCAGTTCGGTTCGCAGTCCCGCCACCTTGCGGTACTTCCGCAGCAGCTCATCTTCCTTGCGCTCGATGAGCTGCCTCAGCGACGCGGTGGGATCGCCGGCGACGACCCCGGACGGCGCGGCCCGGTGCGTTCGAGCGACGCCCAGGTCGACGAGGTGAGCCAGGGCATTTCTGAGATCGTCTTCCGCCGCGCCGACCTGGGTCTCCAGGGTCGTCAGGTCGTGCTCGGGCTTCTGCAACAGTGCGCGGTAGGTTCGTTCTGTCAGTTCGTCGAAACCGAGATCACGTAACGTCATGACGCCGGTGTCGTTGGCCTTACTCACGTAACCCCCATGTATACCGATGAGCCCCCTCATCGATATAGGCGTGACTCGCCTGTTCCATCGTGTTCCATCGCCGTGCCGCCGCCCGTCACACGTCGTCTGCGAGCGTCAATCCGGTATGCCTGGCGATGAAGGCGAGGGCGGCGGCCGTCGTCCAGATCTCCTGCTCGCCGCGGGCTCCTGTATGGCCCGCGCCCTCCACCACGAAGTGCAGGACCGGGCCGCCCGTCGTCGCGTGCTGCAACTGCGCGGCCATCTTGCGGGAGTGCAGAGGGTCCACCCGCGTGTCATTGCTCCCCGCGATCAAGATCGTCGCGGGGTGGCGGCGCCTGGTGGACACGTTGTGATAGGGCGAGTAGCTCAACAGCACCTCGAGCCCCGCCGGCTCGTCCGGGGAACCGTACTCCTCGCGCCACGCCTTGCCCAATCCCCAGCGTTCATAACGGATCATGTCGAACGGCGCACCCGCGCACCCCACGACCGCGTACGCCTCGGGCCGCTGAACCGCGGCCGCCATGGCCAGGAGGCCACCGTTGCTGCCGCCGAGCAGGGCCAGCTGGTCCCGCTGCGTCCAACCGTGCCGGACGAGCCAGTCACCGGCCGCGTGCAGATCCGCGAGGGCATTCCCCTTGTTCGCCCCGCTGCCCTCCTGATGCCAGCCGCGGCCCCGCTCGCCGCCGCCCCGAATCCCGGCGACCGCTACATACCCGCCGTTGAGGACCCACGACAACAGGTCGGGCTGGAACGACGGGCGGGCCGGGATGCCGAAGCCGCCATAGACGGCCAGAAGGGTGGGGCGGGGACCCTCCGCGCCACACCCGGCCAGGATGGTCAGCGGGACCTCGGTCCCGTCGGCCGAGTGGTAGACGTGGCGGCCGACCTCGACGTCGGGACGTGCCGGCGCCCCGTCGTACGGGGTCACTCGGCCGGAACGCACGTCCAGCCGCCATACCGACGGCGGGGTGTCCCAACCGGTATAGGTGAGGGCCAGGACGGCCGGATCGCCCGTCGGCCTGATCGAGCTCACCGTCCCGTCACCGGGCAGCCTGACCTCAGTGAGCGCGGCGCCCGTCCTCATGTCGTGAACGGTCATCCGGCTGACGCCGTCCCGGTTGCGCAACGTGACCAGTCGTTGGCCTCGCTCGGTGCTGGCGAGGGTCACGCCGGCCAGGACGTCGGAGGTGTTCTCGGGAAGGAGGATTCGCCAGGGGCCCCAACCGTCGCCGGCCCGGTCCGCGACGAGCACCTGCCCGGAACCACCGGCCGTCGAGACCGAGGCCACCAGCCGGTCGTCGTCGTCCACCACGGCGACGGCCGAGGACCCGGCCTCCAGCAGTAGCGGCCGGAGAGGGCCGCCCGCTCGTACGTCGGCGACGCTCATCCGCGTGTCGCGCGCGGTCCCGTCCCGGACGGTGACGATCAGCCAGCGGTCACGCCAGAGCGCCACGTGGTAGCGCGTGGTCGCCGCCTCATCGCCGATGACGAGCTCGTCGGCGGTGACGTCGCCGCGGACCTTGTGGAGGTAGACGCCCGTACCCGGCCGGTCGAGGTGGCCGCGTGTGTAGAAGAACTCCTGCTCGTCCGCGCGCCACTCGATCGGGGAGTACCGGGTCCCGGACACGACCTCCACGATGCGGCCGGTGGTCACGTCCACCAGCGACATGGGGGTCCGGTCCTCGGTGCCCGCCACGAGGACCTGGATCGCGACGAGGCTCCCGGCGGGAGACGGCTGCCAGCTCGCGACGGTGGCGTGGGGATGAAGGTCGGTCGCACCCACGACCGTCCGCCACCCTGCCCCCTCCCCCACCTGTAGCGTCCAGCGCCCGTCGGGTTCGAAGGGACCGGCCCGGAACCTGCGGGAGCCCGCGATCTTGCTCGGGGACCGCGACGGCCGGGGGGCGAGGGCGCGTAACATCCGGCTCAGCCGTCGCCTGCCCGGCAGTCGCTCCAGATAGCCGACACTGAGCTCCTGCTGCTCGCGCAGCCATCGCCGGGTGTCCTCGGAGTCCGGGTCCTCCAGCCAGCGGTACGGGTCCGCGACGAGATGCCGGTGACGGCGCTCCATCACCGGATCCCGCCGCGCATCCGGATATCTCACGAAGGCACCCCCGCCGTCGTATCAGCGGGAGCGTCGCCCGCGCGCGTACGGCCCCGCCGCACGGAGACCAGGAGCATGGTCACCGCGACGAGGGCGATGGCCTGGCACAGCCAGATGCCGTTGCGCACGCCGAACTGCTCCCCGAGCACACCGCCCAAGAGGGCGCCGATGGCGCTCGCGAGCGTCACGACCGAGGTGAGCAGCGTGGTCATCCGGCCGAAGTACTCGTCCCCGATGTCGTCGGACAGGATGGTGATGAGCGCGAGGTTGCCCGCCGCCCCGAAGAACACGGGCAGCCCGATGCCGATCGTGACCAACGCCAGCACCGCCCAGAGCGGCCCGCCGGCCAGCGGCAACGCGAGGGTCGCGAGAACGGCGGCCAGCGAGCACGTCAGCAGGAGGCGGCGCGGCGACTGGCCGCGCTCCAGCAGCTTGGGCGCCGCCAGCGAGCCCACGGCGCCCAGGAGCGTGGCGGCCACCATGGGGGCGCTGTACAGGGCAACGGGCAGGTGCAACGTGTCCAGCATGAACAAGGCGCGCTGGGCGAGCGTGCCCTGGGTCGCCACGTTGAGCAGGAACGCGTAGGCCGCGAAGGCGGACAACAGCGGGTGCGCGCGGATCACCGACACCCCGGCCCGCATCTCGCGCAGGATCCCGGCCCTGGGTTCGGGTTTACTCGCCCTGCGATCCGGTGACCGCAGGGCGCGCAGGCACGAGGCGCTGAAGGCGTAGGTCAACGAGTCCAGGAAGAACAGCAGGGGGGCGCCCAGCGTCGCCAGCAAAGGACCGGCGATCGTGCCCGCGACAGCACGCGAGATCATCTCGGAGGACTGCAGCCGCCCGCGGGCCGCTCCCACGTTCTCCACATCGTCGAGGCTGCGCAGATGGGTGAAGTACAAGGCGAAGACGACGATCTCCGCCAGGCCGATCAGGAAGCTCACCGCGCACAGCAACGCGATCGTCAGCGCGCCGGTGAAGGCCGCGGCGGCACAGGCGAGCACCACGCCGCCGCAGAGCAGGTCGATCAGCACGAGCATGCGGCGCGGCCGGATGATCCGATCCGCCATGACACCGCAGATCGGCCCGAACAGTAGGGCCGGCAGGGTCGTGCTGACCACGATCAAGGAGATTTCCCGAGGGGTGGCATGCAGGTTGATCACGGCGACCACGGACGAGGCGGTGGCGGTGAGGCTACTGCCGAAGACCGAGGCGGCCTGCCCTGCCACGTAAAGCCGGAGGTCGGAAACACGCTTGAAGTGCACCATGGTCGGAGCTCGCCATTCTTTCTTTTTGACTTCGTACGGCAGGAGCGATTTGAAAGGGTGGGCGCGGGAGCCGACGACTCCCGCGCCCGGGCGATTTAGTTCTCGTTCGAGCAGTGCGACCAGCTCAGCGTGCTGATGGGAGCGTCCTCTTCGATGCCGGAGTCGCCGGGGTCGATACTGGCCTGCAGCTGCAGCTTCAGCACGTCGTTCATCCTGTGATCCTTTCGATCGGCGGATACCGTGAGCCTCTTTTTGAATTCACGGCACTTGCCAGTCATCATCACCGGTGCCCGGTGCGCGGCGGAAGAGTTTTTCCGGTCAGCAAGCGGACATGAGCCATGTCATTTTCCGGACCTGTGACCCGGCCGGACCACCGGCTAATGTGAAATTCGTGGTCGATACATCGGTTGCCAATAAAGTCGGAAATGGAATCGTCGTTATCGGCGCCGGTCTCGCCGGCCTGCCGGTCGCGATGATGCTCGCCCGGCACGGGCTGCCCGTGACGGTCGTCGAACGTGACGAGTGCGCGGCGTTCGGCCGGCGCGACGGATATCCCGCCCTTCGCGCCGGAGCGGCCCACGCCCGGCGCCCGCACCAGCTCATGGCGGGAGCACGGGACATCCTGCGGCGATCGCTGCCCGACGTGACGCACAAGGTCTACGAGCTGGGCGCCCGCGACGCTGTCGAGCATCCCGGCGAGTCACCGGCCGCCTTCATGGCCCTTCGCCGTGCCCTGCTCGAGCGGGCCCTCCTCACCTGTGCGCGGGACCTCCCCACCCTGACGCTCCGGTTCGGCGAGCGGGTGCTCGACGTGGTGACCGCGGAGGAGCCCGGGGCGCGGGTACGCGGCGTGCGTACCACGAAGGCCGCCCTTCCCGCCCGGCTGGTCATCGATGCGACAGGTGTCCACGCACGGCTCGCGCTCGCCGCGCCGTACGTCAGCATGAGATCGCACCTCTACTACACTTCCCAGCCCTTCCGGCTGACCGACGAGGGATTCGCCGCCGCGCAGGACGCCGTCGCGCTGTGGAGTCCCGCTCCGTCCAGGGATGTCGTGCACGTCCGGCTGTTCGTGCACGATCCGCCTTTCGCCTCGGTCCTCGTCGCCCTACGCGGCGACCGGCATCCGCCCGCCCGGGACGTCATGCTCGAGTCGTACCGTGCGGCTCTGGCGTCCGAGCGGCTGCGATCGTGCCTGCGGGAGGCGGTTCCGCTCGCGCCGATCCAGGATTTCGGATTTCTGAAGAGCAGGATCCGCCTGTTCACGTCCCCAGGACCGGGCGGGCTCCACCAGATTGGAGACGCGCTGGCGGCGCTGAATCCGCTCACCTCGCGAGGCGCGGGGCTCGGTCTCGTCCAGGCGGAGCTGCTGGCCGAGGCCATCGCCCGCGATCCAGGCGACTTCGCGGGTCAGCGAGCGCTCATGATGCGCGCCTATCACGACTGGGTCGCACCCCATTGGGCGATGGGCGTGGTCCAGGGATTCCTCCGGCCGGACGCGGAGCCGCCGCCGGAGGTCGCCGAGCTCATCGCCGCGGCTCGGCGCAGGTGGAACCGGATCCGCGAGATCCGCCGGGCCTGGCACGCGCCGTCGGCCGGCAGCACGGATCGGACGCGGCTGAAGGACCACATGCGGACAGCCCTTGAGGTCCTGGCGCTCCAGGCTCCGCCCTCCGTACTCGATTCTCTGTCCGAAACAGCTGAAAGGTGAGCGCCATGAGGGCTGCCTCGCATGGACATACGCCGGCGTTCTGGTCCGGCGTGACGATCACAACGGTCGGGGTGCTGTTACAGCTGCCGAGCTACTTCATGGCCCGTGACATGCACTATCACCTGGCCGGCATGCCGGTGACGACCGAGATGGCCATCGGCATGGTCCTGCTGTTCGTCGGCGTCGGCGTCACCACCTACAGCCTGTTCCCGCGGTCGAGGGGCAGGCGGCCCGATCTGAGCAGGGTGAGCATCGCCCCTCTCGACGACGCCCGGATCAAACCCGCTCACATCGGGCTGCTCCTGGTCATGGCGGCCGCCATCACGATCGATGTGATGAAGCCGACCGCCTTCGCGTTCCTCGTTCCCGGCGCCGCGGCGGAGTACGGGCTGCGCGGACCGCTGAACCCGACGGCCGACGCGCTGCCGGTCGCCCTCTACCCGCTTGCCGGGGTCACCGGCATCATGATCGGCTCGTTCGTCTGGGGCTGGCTGGGCGATCGGATCGGGCGGCGCGCGTCCATCCTGCTGGCGGCGATCATCTTCATCGCGACGTCGACGTGCGGCACGATGCCCGAATTCTGGATGAACCTGGTCACCTGTCTCGCCATGGGCCTCGGCGTCGGCGGCATGCTCCCCCTCACCTTCGTGCTGCTCACGGAGACGGTGCCGAGAAGGCATCGCGGCTGGATGATCGTCCTCATCGGCAGCGACATCGCCGGCGCGTACATCATCGTGAGCTGGCTGGCCTCCACCTGGGCCGCGCCCGAGGCATTCGGCTGGCGCCTGCTGTGGCTCGTCGGCCTTCCCACCGGTCTCATCCTGCTGCTGCTGAACCGCTGGATTCCGGAGTCGCCCCGCTTCCTGATCATGCACGGCCGGGACGAGGAGGCCAGGGCCGTCATGCGCAAGTACGGCGCCACCGTCGTCGAGACGCAGTCGGAACTCGCCGTCGAGCGGGACCTGAACCAGGGCGTCCGGCTGGTGTTCAGCAAGCCGTTCCTGGGCCTGACCGCCGTCGTCGTCCTGCTGGGGCTGAGCATCGGCACCACCCAGTTCGGCTTCCAGCAGTGGATGCCGTCCAACCTCCAGCGGCTCGGCTTCTCCGAGGTGAACGCGAGTGAGATCCTCCGCAACGCCGCGATCATCGGCTTCCCGTTCAGCGTGCCGATCGCGCTGCTGTACGGGTTCTGGAGCAGCAAGAAGACCGTCATCCTGATGATCGCGCTGATGGGCGGCTCGCTCGCCACCTTCGCCGCGCTGGGCGATCAGGTGGCCGCCAACCGCGGCCTGCTGTATGTCCTGCTCGTCGTGCCGGTGTGGGGGATCAGCATCCTGAACGCCGTGCTCGCCGCCTACACCGCCGAGATCTACCCGACCGTGATCCGCGCCCGCACCAGCGGTCTGTCCGCGGGCGCGACCAAGGCCGGCGGGGTGCTGATCCTGACCCTGGTGATCACCGCCGTCGCGGTCCCCTCGGTACGGGTGACCGCTGCTGTCGGCGTCATCCCGATGGCCCTGGCCCTGATCGCCCTGATCGCGTTCGGCCCGGAGACCCGGCACAAGCAGCTCGAACGGATCACGGCCGAGGAACTGCTGTCATCCGCCGACCGGTCCGGTACCTCACGGGCGGCCGCGGTCGGCGACTAGTGTTCCGTCGGAGGGAGTGTCGCGGTGAGCACCTCGGCGGCCTTGCGGACATCGGCGTCCAGCGGGCGGTCGGGATCGACCGCGGGAATCGCCTCGACCAGGGCGTCGAGGAGCGCGGCGCAGCCCGCAGCCGTGGGGCGGCGAGCGCCGACGTGCGCCGCCTGCCGCAACCCCACCGCCAGCGAACCGCAGAGCAGGCGCAGCAGGGCGGCCATGTCGTGGGCGCGAAGGGCGGCCTGGGTGCCGAACGGCACCACGTCCTGGTTGTGCAGGTTGGTCGGCAGGCTCTGCATGCCGGCCGGCACGGCGGCGCGGCGGAGCTCGGCGACGAACGCGGTCGTGGCGAGCTGCACCCCCTGCATCCCGTGCTGGCGGCCGGGTCCGGCGGCGAGCATCGGTGGCAGGCCACCGTTGCGGGCCGGGTCGACGAGGAGGTCGAGCTGCCGCTCGGCGAGGTTGCCGAGCTGGGCGGTGACCATCGCCAGGACATCGGCGGCGAACGCGGCCGGCTGCCCGAAGAAGTTGCCGCCATGCACGACCAGGTCGTCGTCGGGGAAGAACAGCGGGTTGTCGCTGACGCTGGACAGGTCGGCCGCGACGACACCGTCGACGTAGCGCAGGGCGTCCTCGGCGGCGCCCAGCAGCTGCGGGGAGCAGCGGATGCTGTACGGCTCCTGCAGCGCACGTGTGCCGGCCGGGACGATCCCGGCAAGGGTCTTGCGCATGCCATCGGCGACGTCGATCGCGCCGGGATGGCCATAGGCGTCGAGCAAGCGCGGGTTGAGGAAGCCCGGGTCGCAGCCGAGCGTGTCGACCAGCAGGCAGGTGAGCGCCTGCACCGCGCGGTGGGAGGAGCGGACGCTGTCCAGGGCCAGCGCGGTCGCGGCGGTGGTGAGGGAGGTGCCGTTGACGAGCGCGAGGGCGTCCCGGCCGTCGAGCGTCAACGGAGCCAGCCCGGCATGGCGCAGCGCCTCGGCCGCGGGCATCCGCCGGTCCTCGACGTACGCCTGCCCCCGGCCGCGCAGCGCCTGGGCTGCATAAGCGAGCGGGATCAGGTCTCCGCTCGCGCCGACCGAGCCGTACCGTGGGATCGCCGGGACGAACGTCGTCGCGAACATCGCGGCGAGCCCGTCCACCACATGTGCCGAAACCCCGGACGCCCCCTGCGCGAGGGACCACACGCGTACGAGAATCGCGGCCCGGCTCACGTCATGGGCCAGATCCGGCCCCTGCCCGGCACCCAGGTGGGCCAGGGTGTTGTCACACTGGTCCGCTTCCTCCTCCCGGCCGGCGAACCCGACCAGGGCGCCGAAGCCGGTGGTCGCGCCGTAGACCGGACGTTCCTCCTCCCGCACGTCGCGGAGGAAGTCACGGCCGCGCTCGACGCGGTCGCGGACGGCCGCGTCGACCAGGACGGACACCGGTGTCGCGGCGCGGTGCAGGTCGGCTGAGCGCAGCGGAGCGCTGAGGTTGATGGTGCCTTCGGCGGCGAGCATGCCTGGACCATAGACAGCTGATTCTCAGAATCCTCTGAGAATTCGTCCGTAGCTTCCGGATCATGGCGCATGACTACCTGATCATCGGGGCCGGACCGGCCGGGCTGCAGCTCGCCGCACTGCTCGAACATGGCGGTCACGACTATGTCGTCCTGGAACGCGGAGCCGGACCGGGCACCTTCTTCACCCGGTTCCCGCGGCACCGCCAGCTGATCTCCATCAACAAGGTGCACACCGGGTACGAGGACCCGGAGCTGCGGCTGCGGATGGACTGGAACTCGTTGCTGAGCGATGACCCTGAGCTGCTGTTCACCCGCTACAGCGAGAAGTACTTCCCGCAGGCCGACGATCTCGTGCGCTACCTGTCCGACTACGCGGCGGCGACCGGCGTCCAGGCGCACTACGACACCGATGTCGTCCGGATCGGCCGGGACGGCAACGGGTTCACCGCCACCGATCGCAGTGGACGCTCGTGGCAGGGCCGGCGACTGGTCATGGCCACCGGCGTCTCCCAGCTGTACGTCCCGCCGATCCCCGGCATCGAGCACGCCGAACGCTACGACACGTTCGAGACCGACCCGGCGTCCTTCGCCGACCAGCGGGTCCTGGTGATCGGCAAGGGCAACTCGGGGTTCGAGACCGCCGACGCGCTCATGGAGCAGGCCGCGGTCATCCACGTCGCCGGGCCGCACTCCGTCAGGATGGCCTGGCAGTCGCACTACGTCGGGCACCTGCGCGCGGTGAACAACAACTTCCTCGACAGCTACCAGCTGAAGTCCCAGAACACGGTCCTCGACGGCACGGTGGAGAGCATCGAACGCCGTGCCGACGGCCGCTACCGGGTGATGTTCCGCTATGCCCGCACCGTGGAGGCGCTGCGCGAGCTGTTCTACGACCGGGTGGTCGTGTGCACCGGTTTCCGGTTCGACGCCTCGGTGTTCGACGACGGCTGCCGGCCCGCGCTGGTCATCAACGACCGTTTCCCCGAGCAGACGCCGGCGTACGAGTCCGTCAACGTGCCCGATCTGTACTTCGCCGGCACGCTCACCCAGCAACGCGACTTCAAGAAGGCCACCAGCGGGTTCATCCACGGCTTCCGGTACGGGGTGCGCGCCCTCCACCGGATCCTGACCACCCGCTACCACGGCGGGACCTGGCCGGCCGAGCAGATCGAGCCCACCCCGGACGCGATCGGTGACGCGATCATCGCCCGGGTCAACCGCTCGTCGGCGCTGTGGCAGCAGTTCGGCGTGCTCGGCGACGTGGTCACCGTGGCCGGAGCCACCGCGCTGTACCAGGAGGAGGTCCCGGTGGCGTACGTCGCCGACGGCGGGCTCGGCCGCGCCCGGCACACGTTCGTCGTCACCCTGGAGTACGGCGAGGACCACGACGCCGTGGACCCGTTCGACATCTCGATCCCGAGGGTCGTCGAGAACGACGCCGTCAACGCGCACGACGCGAGCTACCTGCACCCGGTGGTGCGGCACTACCGGGACGGCGCGCCGGCCGGCGTCCACCACCTCGCGGAGAACCTGGAGAACCAGTGGGACCTGCCGGAGGTGCACCAGCAGCCGCTGGCCGTCTTCGTCAAGGAGTGCCTTGCCGACGCCGGCTGAGCCGTACCCGCGCTCCGTTCTGGACCTCCTCGTCGCGGCCGGGAACCGGCCCGTCTTCGAGCACGGTGCCCGTACCGTCACCGGCGCGCAGATGCTCGGCCTCGTCCGGCGGATCGCGGCCGGGCTACGCGCCGCGGCCATCGGACCCGGGGACGGCCTCGCCATGATGCTCGGCGTCACCCCGGAGGCGTTCGCCACGACGATGGCCGGCTACGTCGTGGGAGCCCGGGTCGTCGGTGTGCGGCCCGGGCTGTCCGGCAGCCAGTTGCGCCACGTGCTCCACCAGGACATCGCCGCGGTCGTGACCGACGCGGCCACCGGGCCGGAACACGCGCGGCGCACGCTGGCCGTCTCCGAGCTGCTGGCCGCGTCCGACGAGGACGGTTTGCCGCGCCTGTCCGGCCGGCCGGAGGACGTCGCCCGGCTCGTCTACACCACCGGCAGCACCGGCACACCCAAGGCCTGCGCGCAGACCTACGCCGCCATGAACGCGGCCTGGACGGCCCGGCCGGAGGCGTGGCCGCCGGCGATCCGCGAACTGGCCTCCCGGCTGCGGCGCTACCTGGTGTTCGGGTCGCTGAGCAGCCAGGTGATGATGGAGTACGGTGTCCTCACGCTCGCCGCAGGCGGGACCATGGTCGTCGCCGACCAGCCCGCGTTCCCCGACGCGATCACCAAGTATCGGGCGTCCGCCAGCGTCATCACCGTGCCCCGCCTGCACAGACTCGTCGCCGCCCAGCGCATCGCCCCGGCCGACCTGAGCAGCCTCCGGGCGCTCATGGTGTCCGGGTCGCCGCTGGACGCCTCCCGGCTCCGCGAGGCACTCGACGTGCTCGGCCCGGTCGTGTTCCAGGGCTACGGGCAGACCGAGACCGGCACGATCTCCATGGCCACGCCATGGGACCTCCCCCCGTCAGTCGGGTTCCCACCCGACGTCATCGACGTCGCGATCCGGGACGCGGACGGCCGGCCCGTCCCGCCCGGTGTCGACGGCGAGCTGTACGTCCGCACCCCCGCACAGGCCATCGGGTACTGGGCCGAGCCGGCAGAGACCGCGGCGGTGTTCGTCGACGGGTGGGTGCGCACCCGCGACCTGGGCCACTTCGACGACGACGGGCGGCTGTACCTGGCCGGGCGGACACGGGACGTCATCATCGTCAACGCGAACCTCTACTACGCCGGCCCGATCGAGCGGGCCCTGGCCGCTTCCCCTGACATCGCGGAGGCGTACGTGCTCGGCGCCCCCGACGAGGACACCGGCGAGGCGGTGCACGCATTCGTGGTGCCGGTCGCGGGCCGTACCCCCGACCTTGATTCGCTGCGGACACTGGTCAGCGAGCGGCTCGGCGACGCATGCGTCCCGGCGACCATCACCGTCATCGACGAGGCCCCAATGGCGCCGACCGGCAAACCGGACAAGCGCCTTCTGCCGGCCGCGATACCCCGGGCCGAGGACAGCGCTCCATGATGCCCCTGAAAGGGAGAGCGGCCGCGAAAGCCGCGGTGCAAGCGCCCAGGTGGCCCTGCGCCGAGGAACTCTTCCGGCCACGCCACCCACCCGAATCTCGCTGCGAGCTTGCAATGAACCGCCACTTGGAGTTGGAAGCCCGCTACGCCGATCAGCCGGAGTGGTCCGACGCTGCGGGCGCGCGACCACGGCCGGCAGGTCCGCGCCCGCCCAACCGGGCTGAGTGTCAGCAGCAGGCCGGCGTCCGGGTCTGACCGATGCCCTCGGCCGGCCCGACCAGGTCTCGTTCGCCCGCCGGCACTTCCCTCGCCTGCCCCGTGGCGCAGCAGACGGAGTCGGCCTGCTTGGTCAAGGTTTCGGCGTCGGCCTTGACCGCGTACACCTCCCACGGCTCGGCGCCCGGGCCGTGCACCCACACCTTGTCCCGCAGGGCGTAGCAGCAGGAGGTGTCGCGCCTGCGTCAGGCGGGCAGCAGTTCGGCGAGCAACTTCTCAACTCGCCCGCGGATCTGGTCGCGGATCACGCGCACGGCCTCGATGCCTGGCCGGCGGGGTCGTCGAGTTGCCAGTCCTCGCACCGGGTTCCCGGGAAGACCGGGCAGACGTCGCCGCAGCCCATGGTGATCACCACGTCGGAAGCCTGAACCGCTTCGGAAGTCATGACTTTGGGCCGGGCGGCGGTGATTCACCAGCGAGAAATCCACGGTCAGTGCACGGCGAACGCGTTCCAGGGACGGCTGTGTGCGCCCTCGTTCCGAGATTTTCCGATCGAATCGGCCGACCACCGATGAATTCGGCGACCGGGCCAGGTCTACCCCTACACACCGCAAACCGCGCACATGATCAGTGAGGGACCATGAGCACAAACGCACTACCGCCCGTCGTCGACGCCGACACCTGGCAGCGTCAGCTCGACGCGCTGCGTGCCCGGGAGAAGGCCGCGACCCGGGAACTCGACGCCATCGCCGCCCAGCGCCGCCGCCTGCCCATGGTGCAGATGCCGGACTACACCCTCGAAGGCGAGGACGGCCCCGTTCGGCTGCCGGACGTCTTCGAAGGCAAGAGGCAGCTGATCGTCTACAACCACATGTGGTTCGCGGGCAAGGAGTGGCAGTGCCCAGGCTGCACCGGGTTCACCTCGCAGTTCACCCGGCTGGAGTTCCTGGACAACTATGATGCCCGGTTCGTCATCGTCACCCAGGGCCCGATCGACGAGGCACTCGCCTACAAGCGGCGCGTCGGGAACAAGATGGCCTGGTACTCCACCGCGAACAGCACGTTCGGCACCGACGTCGGCGCACCGCCCGGCGAAGGCTTCGCCGTCAACGTGTTCCTGCGCGATGGCGACACCGTCTATCGCACCTGGCACACCAACGGCCGGGGCACCGAGCAGCTCAGCCACAGCTTCGTGCTGATCGACCTGCTGCCGTACGGGCGGCAGGAGGAGTGGCAGGACTCGCCCGACGGCTGGCCGCAGTCGCCCACCTACAGCCGGTGGGCCACCTCCAAGGACATCGCCGCACTCTACGGCCCGAATACCGCCTAGGCCGCGCACCGCCGACAGCCCGCTCACGTCTGCCCTTCCGCTGCCCAGTCCGGGTTTGCGGTCGTCTTGTACAGATGCTGCGCAGCCCTGGGAGATGGTGCAACCCCGACCTGACTTGGGCTGAGCCGCAGGCAGCACTGGCAGGGCGCCTCCACGAGACAGCTACCGCTGAATGCCGGGGATGGACGCGCGAGATACATAAGCGACATCCTGTGGCGTGCTGTTGCGCCAGTTGGAGTATCTCGTCGCCCTGGCCCGTGAGCGCCACTTCGCCTCACCACTCGCCCGGCGACCATATGACCTCCGGCACGCGGCCGTCTCGCTCTGGCTCAACGGCGGCGTACCGGCTCCGGAGGTGGCAGCCCGTGCCGGCCACGGGGTGGATGTCCTGCTGCGCGTCTATGCCAAGTGCATCGACGGTCAGGAGGAGATCGTCAACCAGCGGATAGCGGACGTACTCACCGCATGAGATCACGAACAGCACTCCTCGAAGGGCTCCGGCTTCTCCGGGGGCCTTTCGGCGTTACAGGGCCGCATCATCCCGCGAACATCCCGGATCATGGGCGCCCACCTGGGGAAACCCCCCATGATCCATCCCGCGTATATCCCGTGACCACCGACAAACGGC
This sequence comes from Nonomuraea sp. JJY05, assembly GCF_043496855.1. Lineage (NCBI taxonomy): Bacteria > Bacillati > Actinomycetota > Actinomycetes > Streptosporangiales > Streptosporangiaceae > Nonomuraea > Nonomuraea sp. JJY05. Next base: position 84,915 of record NZ_JBIEIS010000029.1, on the reverse strand, counting down.
CGCTCAGGGCTGCCTACGGCTGCATACCCCTGAAATGCAGAAGAGGCCCCGTAGGGCCTCTGAGCTGCGCTTACTGCGTGTGGCAGGTGCAAGGTTCGAACTTGCGTAGGCTGAGCCGACGGTTTTACAGACCGCTCCCTTTGGCCACTCGGGCAACCTGCCTTGCCATCCGCTCTCGCGGCGACAGATAGAAGGATAGCGGACTTCTGAGGTGTGCGTGACAACGGTTGGGTGCGTGCCGGATCTCTGTTTGGCAGCGCGCCGAAACGGGTGGAGGGGGAGCGCGAATCTGGACGGTTCTCCGTACGGGGAGCGGTGTCCTGCACGGCGGGCCGATGCTGGCTAGGCTCGTGCGCTGGGTCCGCACGTTTCGCGTACGCCGAGGAAGCAGGATCCGGGTAGTGCTTTCGCCGCTGAGAGGATGAGTGTTTTGGCCGATTCGTCTTTCGACATCGTGAGCAAGATCGACCGCCAGGAGGTCGACAACGCTCTGAACCAGACGGTCAAGGAGATCGGGCACCGCTTCGACTTCAAGGGTACGGGGGCCGCGATCAGCTGGTCAGGGCAGAACAACATCGAGATCAAGGCGAACAGCGAGGAGCGGGCGAATGCCGCCCTCGACGTGTTCAAGGACAAGGTGGTCAAGCGGGGCCTCTCGCTGAAGATCCTCGACGCGGGTGAGCCCAAGCTGTCGGGCAAGGAGTACCGGATGCTGGTCAGCCTGAAGGAGGGCATCGACCAGGAGAACGCGAAGAAGATCTCCAAGCTGATTCGGGACGAGGGGCCGAAGGGGGTCAAGGCGCAGATTCAGGGCGAGGAGCTCCGGGTCAGCTCGAAGAAGAAGGATGACCTCCAGGAGCTCATCTCCCTTCTGAAGGGCAAGGATCTGGACATCGCCCTCCAGTTCGTTAACTACCGCTAGCGGAGGCCTGATTCAGGCATCTGACCTGGCGTTTCAGCGTTCCGCAGGGCTCGGAGGGCACATCCGGGGCACACGGTCGAGCGCGCTGTCCACAAGGGCACGCGTCTTCTCCTGTGCCTCGGGCCGCTCCCCCACATGTACGTGTCCTCGGTGCGGAGTGACTGAGAGCGAGCTACACAGCCCTGGCCGGGGCGCCCTTGCGGATCGGCCACGTGGCTCCGTGGATGATGCAGGCCGCCGGTCAGAGGCGGGCACCCGCCGAGGGCCGCCAATGCCTATATGCACAGCCCAGAGCCGTATTCCAGAAGTGGGTTCATAGCTACTCGTTGAGTGTGGCGATGCGGGTGGCGGCTTGTCGCGGATGGCGAGCGTGTTGAAGCGAGGCGGTCACGGCCCAATGAGGTTCGAGCCGGTTGATGCCGCGTCCCACGGGTGGCGCTGCTTGCATGATCGACCAGCTTCTTCCGCACACCACCGGGCCCGGCGCTCGGCCCGTGGATCCCCCTCGCACCCTGCCTGCCTGGCAGATCGTAAACTCCAGACTCACCTGCCGGCCGATCAACCCAGCCGACTCCACCCGGGCTTGTGAGGCGATCAAGATCCGCCCGGTGCCGTCACGATGCCATCGCTGGAACAACCCGTAGATCGTCTGCCAGCACCCACACCCATCGACAACCGCCGGCGACCTGACTGGCGACGACCGCGAGCACGCCGAGGTCTCCGCGCTGGCGCTCAGGGAAACTTCCGCTAAAGCGCTCCCATCCGCATCCGCACCCGCATCCGCACCCGCATCCGCATCCGCGCCGAATGCATGCAATCGCTGCCGTTCTGTCCAGATCGGCGGGCGGTCCGGCGTACGGCCGGTGGGTAGGGACGCCTCCGGTGCCGCCACAGCCAAGGTGCTGGCGAAGTCTCCACTTTTGATGGTCTTGTTGGGCCGTCGAACCATCTATCCGAGATCTCGCGCTTGTGTCGATCGGCGACGCGGCACCCGGTCTTTCAGATCCGCCGCCTTGACCCCGTTTTCGCTGGCCAGAGCTCTTCGCCCGTACGCACCACGGGAGTTCGATCCTCCTCCCGGGGAAAAGGAATCTAGGCACCGGTGTGAAAGAACCACTGCCTGACCACGGGCGCCCATCGGCAGGTTGGAAAACTGTGCGTCACTGATTCCTCACTCAGTGAGACCATGGATGGAGTCAACCACAAGGGAGTACTCCCTCTGCCGTAAGGGTGGAACAGTGGACATAGAAGGACGCCTTCTTGACCTGACGTCACGGATGCGGGCACTCGAAGCGGGCGCGTCCAGCAGTGACGCCAGCAAGGGCGCAACGGCCGAAGTCGCCCAGATAAAGGCTGACATCGCCGAGTTCCGGAATGAGGTCAGACAAGATCTTGCCGCTCTCGGCGATGAGATAGCCGGGCTTCGGCGGCACTTGAACGAGTACCTCAGTTCCATCCAATCCAAGGTCCAGGTCCAGTTCCAGCCAGGGCCCCTCTAGCCCGAGCTCATCGATCCCTAGGCAAGAAGGGCTCAGCCTGAGCCGCCGACATGCTCCCGACGGCTCAGGCTGAGCCCGGCATCCCGCTTGATCTTTGACCTGCGTTGTGTGGACGTGAGTGAGTATGTGGGGGGTCGATCGTAAGCTCGGTGAACGTGACGAAGATCCCCCTGCGCCGCTTCACGGCGCGTGCTCTGCCCATTGATGATCAAGATCGGGTCCTCCTGCTCTACGGCTTTGATCCGGCCAGGCCCGATGAGCCGTTCTGGTTCACGATCGGCGGGGCGGCGGAGGATGGCGAGACGTTGCAGGAGGCGGCGGCGCGGGAGTTGTTCGAGGAGGTCGGGATCCGGGCGAATGCGGACGAGCTCAGCGGACCGTACGGGAACAGTGTGATCGAGTTCAACTGGTCCGAGTACGCCATCACCCAGGATCAGACGTTCTTCGCGATCCGGGTGGGAGCCGATGCGGTGGTGTCGTTCGACCACATGGAGCAGATCGAGAAGGACACGACGACGGCTCATCGGTGGTGGAGCGCGGAGGAGCTCGAGAACACGGAGGAGACTTTCTTTCCCACGAATCTCGCGTCCATCCTGCGCGAGATCGTCGCGGATGACGCGTCGGCCAAAATCATTGAGGGCGGAGGATCCGCGTAGCGCCGGCGATCAGCGCCGTGGCCAGGATCCAGCCGGAGACGATCAGTCCGTACGCGAGCCACTGCGTCCACCCGCCCGGGTCGAACAGCTCTCGTTGCCCGAATGCGGGGATCGGGAGCAGGAGGTCAAAGGTGTAGGCGAAGGGGTTGAAATCGGGGCTCTCGGAGGGTTTGAGCGCTCTCGGGGGGTTGATGGCGAAGACGACCGTCCCAAGCGCCAGCAACAGGGAGAACCACATGCCCGCCAGCCAGGGGCGGTAGCCGTACCCGACCGCGACGTCGAGCAGCCGCCCCCACGCCCGGCTTCCGAGCCCCTGCGTCTGCCGGCGGGCGCGGAGTTTGGCGAGTTGGGTGCGCCGGGCGAGCGCGTCGTTGCCGTCGCTGAGGTACCAGGCGGCAAGTTGCTCGTACGGCTGCGGCCTGAACCCCTCCGGATCCCGGGTCACCCAGTCGATTCGGCGGGTTACGCCGGAGCCGCGCAGCCGGTCGTAGGTCAAACCGTTCAGGCGCAATTTCTCGGGCCAGGTGTCTGGATTGTCGTGCAACGTGCCGACGGTGGTGTGTGCGAGGGTGACAACGCCTTCGATGGGCTTCGCGGGCTTCAGGTAGAGCTCGCGGAGCTCCATGTGACTTGCATGGAGTGCATAGCGCGTGTCTGGGCTTCGGATGATTCCGTTGAGCGAAAGTGTCCCGTTGATGCGCACTCCGCGTAACCGTACGCAGCCCAATGCCAGGAATCCGTCGGTGCAGCGCATGACGTCCTCGACGACCATGTTGTCGGCGATGAGGGCCTGTTTGCCGGGATTGCGGAGGGTTGCGCCGTCCAGGAAGAGGCCGCCGTTGAGGCGGGCGCCGACCAGGCCGATTGCTCCGGTGAAGTCGGCGTTGCGCATGTACGTGCCGGAGTCCACGACGACGGAGTTCGCGTGGAGCGCCCATCCCTCGTCATCGTCGGCCGTCACCTTGGTGCCGCCCAGCCACAGCCCGCTCTCGAACTGGGCCCGGCTCAGGCGGACGCTGCCGGTGACGTTGGAGCCGGACAGGCTGAGGTGCCCGGCCACCCGCATGCCGCCGCCGCTGAGGCCCGGGAGGTGGCAGTCGGTCAGGCGTACGGTGCGGGTGGTGGAGTCGGTGAAACGGATGGGTTCATCCAGATGGCAGCCGATCAGACTGAGTTCGTACGGGATCGTGCCGCCGACGATCACGAGCCGGCCGGTGATCCGCGCGCCGCGCAGACGTACGGCCGGGACTGAGCCGGTGCCGGTGTCGCCGGCGCCGAGGAGCAACTGGGCGATCACTTCGGCCCTGATCGAGCGTTCGGGCCCCCAGGTGTGGCCGTCCGTGGGGGCGTTCGCGCCGGCCGCGCGGGGCGGGCCGATCTCGAACGGGCCCAGCTCGACGGTCTGCCCGGTGGGGAACGCGTTCCAGAGCCTCCGCTCCGCCTTGGTTAATCGGCGCATGGGTCAGCGACGGTAGCCGGCCATCCGCTCGAGGCGGGCGACCCGCTCGGACGTGGGCGGATGCGTGGAGAACAGACGGCCGAAGCCCGAGCCGCTGAACGGGTTCGCGATCATCATGTGGGAGGCGGAAGTGAGGCGGCTGTTCTCGGGGAGCGGGAGCCTGCGGGCGCCCAACTCGATCTTGCGGAGCGCAGAGGCCAGGGCGAGCGGGTCGCCCGTCAGCCTGGCACCCGATTCGTCGGCCTGGAACTCTCTCGTCCGGGAGATCGCCATCTGCACCATCCCGGCCGCCACCGGTCCAAGCACCATCATCAGCAGCGCGCCCACGAAGCCCGGCCCCTCGTCATCGTCCGAGCCGCCGAAGAACACCGCCACGTAACTGATCCAGGTGATCATCGTGGCCAGCGCGCCGGCGACGGAGGAGATGAGGATGTCCCGGTTGTACACGTGTGACAGCTCGTGCCCGATCACTCCGCGCAGCTCGGCCTCGTCGAGCAGCTGGGTCAGGCCGTACGTCACGCACACCGCGGCCTGGCGAGGGCTTCGGCCGGTCGCGAAGGCGTTCGGCTGCACCGTCGGCGAGATGTACAGGCGCGGCATCGGCTGGCGAGCCTCCGTGGAGAGCTCTCGAACGATCCGGTAGAGCGTGGGCTGCTCCACCTCGCTGACCGGCCTGGCGCGCATGGCCGACAGGGCGATGCGGTCGGAGAAGAAGTAGGCGACTCCGTTGCTCGCCAGGGCGAGCACGAGCGCGATCTGCACACCGGTGCCGCCGCCCAACCACGCGCCCACCGCGACAATCAGCGCCGACAGGCCGCCCAGCAGGATGGCCGTGCGCAGACCGTTGTGGTGCAAGGTTTCCCCCCTTCGTGGTCTGGGTTCACCTCCTCCAACGACCACGACCCGGTCCTTCGTTCCCCAGCCGTTCCCCGGAGTGCTCAGCTGCGGGCGGAGCGCGACTTTCTCCATGGTCCGTCCCTCAGCCGAACGCGGACAGTGAGGTCATGTCCAGGACCAGTTGGGGGGCGATCGAGAACAGCACGGCCGCCGCCAGCGCGAGGCCGATGGCCAGCCATGTCGTGGGCGTCGGGCGGTGCCGGGCGAGAACCGGTGCCGTGGGAGGGGTGAAGAGGCGCGCGGTCCAGACGGCGTAGTAGTAGAGGCCGATCACGGTGTTGACGGCCATGATCAGCGCCAGCCAGCCTGAGCCGCCCTCCACGATCTCGCGGAAGACGAACACTTTGGCGAAGAGCCCGGCCAGGCCCGGTGGCAGGCCAGCTAGGCAGACCAGGCAGAACGCCAGCGCGAGCCCCGCGGCGGGGCGCCGGAACGCCAGACCCCGGTAGTCGTCGAGCTCGTTGCGGGTGGCGGTCCTGGAGACGAGCAGGACCACCGCGAAAGCGCCGAGGTTCATGGCGGCGTAGATGACCAGGTACGCCATGGAAGTGCCGACCGCGCCGGCCCCGATTCCGCCGACCACGACCGCACCGGCACCGTTTCCGGCCGGAGGGAGCGTGCCGGCCCCGTTTCCGGCCGTGGGGAGCGCGCCGGTCGCCCCGGCGAGCCGGGGCGTGATGCCCTGGGCCGCCACCGCCAGCGGCGCCAGGATGTAGCCGGACTGCGCGACGGAGGACCAGGCCAGCAGGCGTACGGCGGAGCGTTGGCGCATGGCGAGCAGGTTGCCCGCGGTCATGGTCAGCGCGGCGATGATCCCGACAATGGGCGCCCAGGTGGCGGCCTGCCCGGACAGTCCGGCGATCAGTACGAGGATCAACCCCGCGAACCCGGCCGCCTTGGAGATCACCGAGAGCAGCGCGGCCACGGGGACGGGGGCACCCTGATAGACGTCGGCCGCCCACGAGTGGAACGGCACCGCGGCGATCTTGAAGGCGAACCCCGCCACGACCAGCACGACTCCGACCGAGACGACGGCGGGCAGACTCTGGGCCGTCGCCAGGGCCCCGGTATCCGCCATCCCCGGGGCTGGGGCCTGGCCGCTGAACACGGCCGCCAGGCGTGACAGGTAGACCGTGCCCGCGACGCCGTACAGAAGCGAGACGCCGAACAGCATGACTGCCGTCGACACCACCGAAACCACGAAGAGCTTGACGGCTGCCTCGGAGGCCCGGCCGTCGTAGCGCTTCATGGCGGTGAGAGCGAAGACCGGGAGTGAGACCAGCTCGAGCGCCACCACGAGCATGATCAGGTCTCGGGAGGCGGGCAGGGTCACCGCACCCACGAAGGTGCAAAGGAGGAGGAAGTACCACTCACCGACTGGGATGCCGCCGGCCGCCAGCTCGGTCATCGACATCAGCACGACCACCACGGCCGCGACCAGCACCATGCCCGCGAACACCAGCGTGAACCCGTCCGCCACGAAAGAGCACAGCCTGGTGGGGCCGGCGAGGCCGGCCGGGACGCAGAAGGTCGATCGCGGCGGGCCACCCCTGATCGCCTGGGCGACGACGAAGACCAGCGCGATCAGGACGCCTGCCAGGGTGACGAGTCCCAGCACTGGCTTCGTACGGGGGCGGGCCGGGAGGAAGGCGTCCAGCAGCAGCACCAGACCGGCCACCAGGGCCAGCGCCAGCGGGGGCGCGATCACGAAGTAGTCGATCTGCTGGGTCATGAGACGGCTCCCAGCAGGGTCTGCACGGCCGGTGTGGTGAGCGACAGGAGGAGGCCGGGCCAGAGGCCGAAGAGCAGGATCAGGGCCACGAGTGGCGTCCATGCCAGCAGCTCATAGCTCCTGATGTCATCCGCCGCCTGCTGCCGTGGCGCGCCGGTCGCAGCCCACGGAGGGCCGCTCGAAGATCCGGCACCGCCCGGGAGGGTGCCGCCGCTCAGGGGCCCGGCGTCGTTCAGGCGCGCGTCGTCATCGGACGGTGCGGTGTTGCCCGGAGGCGTGCCGGGCCCGGTGAGGTTTGGTGGCTCGTTAGGGCCGCTGTAGGGCTCCGGTCTGGGGGATGGCTCCAGGGTGGCTGTCGCCGAGCGTCTTGCCGTCGAGCCGAGAGGTATGACCGGACGCTCGTCCGGTGTGGCACCTTCCCGCTCGTCCAAGAGGGCGTCGGCCGTCCGGGGGCGGCCGTGGGTCACGCGGGACAACATGACCAGGAAGTACGCGGCCGTCAGGACCGCCCCCAGACCGCCGAGCGCCATGTACGTCAGGAACAGCCCGCGGGGCAGCCCGTTCGCCGGCTGGAATGCCCCGAACAGCGCCAGCATCTCCCCCCAGAACCCGGCCAGCCCCGGTAGCCCCAGTGAGGCGATCGCCGCGAAGGTGAGCACCGAGCCGAGCCGCGGCAGCGTCGCGAGCATGCCGCCGCCCAGGGAGGGCATGTCGGCGGTGTGATAGCGGCCCTTGATCGCCCCGGCCAGGAAGAACAGCAGGCCGGTGATGAGGCCGTGGGCGACGTTCGCGAAGAGGGCGCCGTTGATGCCGACCGGGGTCAGCGTGGCGAACCCCAGCAGAACGAAGCCCATGTGGCCGACGGACGAGTAGGCGATCATGCGTTTGAGGTCACGCTGGGCGAGGCAGGCCAGAGCGCCGTAAATGATGCCCACCACGGCGAACGCACCGAGCCACGGCGCCACCGCCATCGCGCCCTCAGGAAGGATGGGGATGGCGATCCTGGCGAAGCCGTACGTGCCCATCTTCAGCAGCACCCCGGCGAGCAGCACCGAGCCGACGGTGGGAGCCTCGGTGTGGGCGTCGGGCAGCCAGGTGTGCAAAGGCCACATGGGGGTCTTCACCGCCAGGCCGATGCCGATCGCCACGAACGCCAGGATCTGCATAGACCTGGCCATGCCGGCACCGTGGGCCGCGCTCAGGGCCTCGATGTCGAGCGTGCCGGTCTGGGCCCATACGAGCAGCAGGCCGAGCAGCATCACGACCGAGCCGAGCAGCGTGTACAGGATGAACTTGACCGACGCCGCCCGGCGACCCTCACCGCCCCAGATGCCGATCAAGAAGTACATCGGGATGAGGACGATCTCGAAGAACACGAAGAAGAGCAGCAGGTCGAGGGCAAGGAACGTACCGATCATGCCTACTTCGAGCACCAGCAGCGTGAACACCAGCGCCCTCGGCCGCGCCCCCACGAACCCCCTCCGGGCGGCACCCCAGCACAGGTAGACGAAACACAGGAACGTCAGCAGCGCCGTCAGCACGATGAGCGGCAGCGAGATCCCGTCAACGCCGAGGTGGAAGCGGAGTCCCAGCCCGGGGATCCACGCCAGATCGACCTCGAACTGCGGCCGCGCGCCCCGCGAGTAGTCGAACGTCGCCGCCATCAGCACGGCCAGCGCCAGCGTCAGGCCGGACAGGGTCAGTCCGTACGTGTGCAGCAGCGGCCGGAGCCGGTGCGGCGCGAGGAGGAGCAGGAGGGCGCCGAGCAGCGGCACGGCCAGCAGCGCGGCGGAGAGCCAGGCCATCATGCGCGCACCCCCAGCTCTGCCCCGAGACGAGACCCGGCCGTCACACGCACCACCGCCCCCGCCCCGAGACGAGACCAGGCCGTCACACGCACCACCGCCTCTGCCCAGAGGCGAGACCCGGCCGTCATGCGAACACCACCGCCCCCACCGCGATCAGCAGGACACCGGCCAGCACGCCGCTCACGTAGAGCTGGACATTGCCGTTCTGGGCCAGTCGCAGCACTCCGGACAATCCGCGCGCCGATCTGCCGGACGCGCGCACCGCACCGTCCACGACCACGTCGTCCGTCCGCACCACGAGTCTGGCCAGGGCCAGGACCGGGCGTACGAACAGCACGGTATAGAGGCCGTCCATGTAGAACGCCCGCTCGCACGGCCCCCGCAACGGCCCCAGAAGGCGCGCCGGGTCGGCGACGGGGTCGAGGCGCCAGAACGCGTACACCGCCCCGGCGCCGAGCGCGGCGAGCACGACGCTGACGGCGGCCACGCCGAGGTCCAGGTGCAGCTCTCCGGCGAAGCCCAGCAGCAGGGCGGGGACGGCGAGGACGACGAGAGGAACGAGCATCGTGCGGGGGGCCTCGGTGACGTCAACGACGTGGGCCGTGCCCGGCTCCGGCTCCGGGAGCGCCACGGCCCGCGCCTCGCCGAAGAACGTGCGTAGCCAGGCTCTGGTGGCGTACGCGCCGGTGACGGCCACGGTCGCCAGCGCGCAGCCGTACAGCAGGAGCGCGGCCGCGTCCGTCAGGCCGCCGGCGGACAGCGCGCGGTCCATGGCCAGCAGGATGCCGTCCTTGCTGAAGAAACCGCTGGCCGGAGGGATGCCCATCAAGGCGGCGAACCCTATCGTCATGGTCACGAACGTCACCGGCAGTTCGCGCCGCAGGCCGCCCATCTGGGTCATCAGATTGGAGCCGACGTGGTGGATCACCGCGCCCGCGCACAGGAACAGCAGGGCCTTGAACGCGCCGTGGGTCAGCAGGTGGAAGATGGCTGCCGTGTCGGAGCCCGCGGCCAGGCCGCCCGCCATGTACGCGAGCTGGCTGATCGTGGAGTAGGCCAGCACGCGTTTCAGGTCGTCCTGGGCCAACGCGGCCAGCGCGGAGCCCAGCATGCCCAGGGCCGCGACGACGGCCAGCACGTCGAGCGTGGGCCGGGCCGCGACAAACGCGGGGAACAGCCTGGCCACGATGAAGATGCCGGCGGCGACCATGGTGGCGGCGTGGATCAGGGCGCTGATCGGCGTGGGGCCCGCCATGGCGTCAGGGAGCCACGTGTGCAGCGGGACCTGTGCGCTCTTGCCCGCCACACCGGCCAGCAGGAGCATCGTGGCGGTCACGAGCGTGGCCGCGGACATCTCCGGCACTTTCCCCAGGACGTCGTCGATACGGAAACTGCCTGCCGCGAGACCGAGCACGAAGATGCCGAAGAGGAAGCCGACGTCGCCCAGGCGGGTGACGAGGAACGCCTTGACCGCCGCGCGGGAATTGCTCCGGTCTTCCCACCAGTGGCCGATGAGAAGGTACGAGCAGAGGCCCATGATCTCCCAGCCCACGTACAGGACCAGGAGGTCGCCCGCGTAGATCACCAGGAGCATGGCGCTGGTGAACAGGCTGATGAACGCGCTGTAGGAGGGGTAGCGCGGGTCGTCCTTGAGGTAGCCGACTGAGTAGACCTGTACGGCCAGGGCGACGATGGTGACCAGGACGCCCAGGATGCTCGACAGGTTGTCGGCCTGGAGGGTGAGTGTGATCGGGACGCCGCCGGTGACAATGGTGCCGTATGTCTGGCCTGTGGGTGGGGAGGTGGTCGCGCCGTGCAGGTAGGCGAGGCCCGGGCCCCAGGCGAGCCAGCCCGCCAGGATCGCTGAGAGCGTGGTGGGGAGGATCGCGATCCAGGCTGCCCGGGTGTTGGCTCGCTGGGCCGCGGCTGTGGTCGCCTCGGCTCCCTGGGCTTCGCGCTCTGGCGTCGGGGCCTCTATCGCGGAGGTCAAGGTTGCGGGGGCGGGAATTGCGGCCTTGGACGTGGTCTCGGAGGCGGGCGTCGTCGTCTCGAGGCTGCCGGCTGGGGCGCCTGGGCTGGGTGTCTTGGATCGCGGTGTCGCTCCTGTGCTGGAGGGGGCGGTGGGGCGCTGATGGGGCCAGCGGGAGAGGAGAAGGCCTGCCGCGGCGGCGATGAAGGGCAGGACCACGGCGATGAGCGGGAACGTCGTCACAGCGTGCCACCTCGCTTGACGGGCTGCTCGCCCTCACGGCCGCCTTCGGCCTCCGCCTGCTTTATCCGATCCGCCTCGCTTGCCCCGTCCGAGTGGTCTGAGGCTCCTTGGGGTGCCTGGGCCGAGTGGGCGTTCCGGTGCTCGTTGGGCTCGGCGGTGGCGGGTGGACGGCCTTCGGTGGGCTCAGCCGGGTTGGCAAGCGTGGCGGGTTTGGCCTCGGCAGGGTGAGGCTGGACGGGATCAGGCTGGACGGGATCAGGCTGGGCGGGAGGGGACGCGGCGACAGCAGGCGGTGCGAAGTCGGACCTGGTAGGAGCAGGCGGTGCGAGGTCGGACGTGGTGGGAGCAGGCGCGGCGTAGTCGGGCGGGCGCTCCCGGGCGATGGCGGGGCCTCGTACCGATGTCGTTGCTGAATGCGCGGCCTCGCCGGCGGGCTCGTCGTCGGCAGTGCCCGCGATCGCCGGCACTTCTGTGGGCTCGTCGGTGGGTTCGGCGAGGTCGCGGAGGTGGTCGATGTCGACGGTGCGGCGGTTGCGGTACAGCGCCAGCACGATCGCAAGGCCCAGGCCCACCTCGGCGGCCGCGATGACGATGACGAACAGGGTGAGGACCTGGCCGCTGTGCAGGCGGTCGGCCAGCCACACGTCGAACGCCACCAGGTTGAGGTTGACGGCGTTGAGCATCAGCTCGACCGACATCAGCACGAGGATCGTGTTGCGACGGACGAGCACGCCGTAGACGCCGATGGAGAACAGGAGCGCGGACACCACAGCCGGGTAGACGATGTGCACTAATGACCCCCGGTCTGATCGGGCGGCAGATTACCCCCGGTCCGGTCAGGCACCGAGTCGTCCCGGGTGCCGGGGGGTGACGGACTGGTCTCCGGCCGGGCAGGCGAGCTTTCCTCGCTCCCAGCGGATGGTGACCTACCCCCCGTAAGCACGGTCTCCTCGGTCGAGTGGCCCTCGATTCGCCGAGGTGCCAGGCCCCTTCCGGTCGGCGAGTTTGCGGCGCTCGGCTCGTCGGGTGAAGTGTTGTTACCGGTCTGAGCGGATGGTGAGCCGCCGGGGATGTCCGTACGGGACAGGACGATGGCGCCGATCAGGGCGGCGAGCAGAAGCACGGACAGCGCCTCGAACGGCAGCACCCAGGTGGCGAACACACTGGCGCCCAGCTCCTTCGCTGCCCCGTGACCTGGGATCAACGGTGTGTAGGCGGTGTGGAATCCGTCGATCACCACAGTGACGAGGACGGCCGCGGTCGCCACGGCCACCAGGGCTGCGACCAGGCGGTTGCCGCTGTCCAGGTCTGTGGAGCGGCCGATGGGGGCCCGGGTGAGCATGATGCCGAACAACAGCAGCACGACCACCGCGCCCACATAGATCAGCACCTGGACCCAGGCCACGAACTCGGCGGTCAGCACGAGATAGCAACCCGCCAGGGCACCGAAGGACACCACGAGCCAGAGGGCGGCGTGGACGAGTTGTTTGGTCATGACGACAAGCAGCGCCGATCCAACCGCTACCGCGCCCAGCAGCAAGAAGACGATCTCTTGCCCGGTGGGTGACAGGTAGGAGGGCACCGCCTCGGTCACGACTCCTCCTCGGACTCCCTTGTCTCGTCAGGACCGAGCCGCCCGGGTGGCCGGATGGACCGTGGATCGGCCATCCTGCGTCTGCGGGGGCTCGCGGCAGAAGTTTGCTCCTCCGGCTCGGGCTTCGGTTGCGGGACGCCCGAGGCTGTGGACAACTTTTCCGGGGATGGCTGTCCTGTGGATGAAACCTGTCCCTGGGGTGGCTCCTTCGCGGAGGGACGGGTCTCGCCGTCTTCTGTGGCGGACGAAGTGGTGGTCGCCTCATCTGCTGTCGGAGAGGACGAATCGGTCGTCGGCTCGACGCCCGCCGTGTCGTCTTCCTCCGTATTAGGAGCTGCGGCCGTCACACCCTCTCCTGCGGGGCGGGATGTGGTCATCTGGCCGTCTTCCGAGCGCGGCGCGCCGGCGTTCGTCTCACCTGGTGCGGTGGAGGCGGTGTCGTCGTCCTGGGCACGGGATGGGAGGGCGCCCGGCGGACGGATCCCCCGTACGTTCCGGATGGCTCGGCGTGGGCGTCCGCCCGGCGTGCCTGTTACAGGGCCTGACCCGGGCGCGCTTGCGGTGGGCTCTCCGTCCGGGGTGCCGGGCCTGGGTGTGGTCGCTGAGGTGTCGGGGCCCGTGGCCGGGGTGCTGGGTTCGGGCATCGTGCCGGATGCGTCGGCTTCCAGCGCTGCTGTGGGGACGCCGGCTTCCGACGTTGCTCCAGGGACCGGGGCTTCGGACGTCGTTCGGGGAACGCCGGTTTCCGACGTTGTTTCTGGGACGCTAGCTTCCGTCGTTTCTGGGACGGCCGCTGCAGGAGTTTCGACAGCCCCTGCTGCAGGCGTCGTTTTGGGACCGCCTGCTGGGCGCTCTGCGCGGATTGGGGGCTGCGGTCCCATTGTGGGCGCTGCGTCCGGCGCTTCGGGGGTGGGTCTCGTGCTGCTGGTCCCCGCTGTCGGGCGGGTCTTCGGTACGTCTGCGGAGGGGCGGGCTGCCGTACCTCTGGGCTGGGGGCGTCCCGCGGCGGGGCGGCGGGGAGCGGCGGTGAGCTCCTTCGGGGGCTCGGCGCCCGGGTCGTGGGCCGGAGGCACGGGGACGGTCTGGGTCCAGGCGGCCAGTTTGTCCTTCTCGTGGATGAGGTTGCGGATGTCACCTTCCGCGTACTCGAACTCCGGAGACCAGAAGAGTGCGTCGAACGGGCAGACCTCGATGCATATCCCGCAGTACATGCACAGGCTGAAGTCGATGGCGAAGCGGTCGAGGACGTTCCGCTGGCGAGGGCGGCCGCCCTCGGGAGCCGGGATCGTCTCCTTGTGGGAGTCGATGTAGATGCACCAGTCGGGGCACTCTCGGGCACAGAGCATGCAGGAGGTGCAGTTTTCCTCGACCAGGGCGATGACGCCGCGGCTGCGGGGCGGGAGGGCAGGCTTGACCTCAGGATACTGCTGCGTCACTGATTTGCGCAGCATGTGGCGAAGGGTGATGGACAGCCCCTTTGCTAGCCCGACTCCTGGTATCCGCCCCATGCTTCAATATCATGACGCAATTGGTCCCGCAGGCAAATGAGTGGGGACAGGGTCCCCAGTTTTCCACAGCTGTCCACAGGTTGACGGGGAGTTATCCACAAGCTGTGTGCATGCCCGGTATGAACCGTGCCGGGGCGATAGTCTCTCGGCCATGCAGCAGAGCCATCAGGTCCGTCCCGGTGGCGGGGCGTGGGCGGCCGCCGTCGTCTGGGCCTGCCTGCCCCTGTTCACGTGCGGGCTGGCGACCCCGTTCACCATCGGGTTCGCCGCGTTCTGGCTGCGGAGCATCTGGCAGGTCTTTGCGGCGTCCGCCTATCTGGTCTGCATCGGCTCGTTCGTGATCACGGCGCTGGCGTACGAAACCTTCGACGACATCCCCCAGCCGCTGGCCGCGCTCGTCTCGGTGGGCCTGTTCGTCAGCTGGCTCGGCGGGGCCATTCACTCAGGGCTCCTGGTGCCGACCATGGCGCGGGCGCGACTTCAGTCACCGCCCCGGGGGCCGGCGCATCCGCAGCACACGAATCTGCACCAGAGGACGACCTCGCCCTCCCAACAGCATGGGCATCGGGAGCCCGGCGCCTATCAGCGGCGTCCTGGCCCGGCTGAGACGCACCGACCGCGTCCCACCTCAGCTGAGACGTACCAGCGGCGTACCGACTCCACCGACACCCACCCGCCGCGTTCCGGTCCTGCTGAAAATTACCGGCGGCGTCCGACCCAGCCTGAGTCGCGCCGACGGCGTCCCGGAGAGCCTGAGTGGATCGGGCATTATCGGGTGCTCCAGTCACTCGGGCGCGGTGGGCAGGGGGCGGTTTACCTGGCCACGGCGCCCAACGGGACGCGGGTGGCCGTGAAGGTGCTGCACGATCTCGTCGATGAGACGGCGCGGGCCAGGTTCGCGCGGGAGGTGGACACAGCGCGGCGGGTGGCGACGTTTTCCACAGCCCGGGTGCTCGACGTGAACATCTCCGGGCAGCACGCCTACATTGTCAGCGAATACGTGGAGGGGCCCTCGCTGGAGCAGCTCGTCAAGAAACACGGGCCGCGTGATGAGGACAGTCTGACCAGGCTGGCGTTATCCACAGCCGGGGCGCTGGCGGCTATCCACAAGGCGGGGATCGTGCATCGTGATTTCAAGCCGAGCAATGTGCTGATCGGGAATGACGGGCCTCGGGTGATCGACTTCGGGATCGCGCGGGCGTTGGATCAAGTGACGATGACGTCGGGGAAGATGGTTGGGACACCGCCGTACATGTCGCCTGAGCAGCTGACGGGGGAGGCTGTGGGGCCGGCTTCCGATGTGTTCAGCTGGGCTGTGACGATCATGTTCGCGGCTACGGGGCGGCCTGCCTTCGGGGAGGACACCGTGCCTGCTGTGTTCAACCGGGTGCTCACGCTGCATCCGGACCTGTCGCCGTTGCCGCCTGCTTTACGGGGGGTTGTGGGGTCTTGTCTTAACAAGCGGCCTGAGGAACGGCCTTCGGCGTCGGACGTGATGCTGGCGATCGTGCAGTGAGTTGTTGCCACCCAGGGTGGTCTCCGGCCGCCTGCTCGTGGGAGGGATGGGCGTCGTTGGTTGCGATGTGACGGGCCTGGCGTCAGGGTGAGCGGTTGGGTTCAGGGGGGTGGGTCTGCCTGCGTTCTCAGGGTCGTTGCCTGCCGCCGCTGGTCGGGGTGCGTTGGCGTGGCTGATCGTGGCGCGCCTGCGACATGGCCCAGTGTCGCTGGTCCGGGTGTGTCGGTGGCGCGCCGTCAGGCTGGTCAAAGCGTCGCTGGTCTGGACGTGGGGCCAGTGTTGGCGTCGTTGATCGTGGTGCAGCGTCAGGGTGATTGGGCGTCGCTGGTTCGAGCGTGTCGCCAGTGCCGTTGGCGTCGCAGATCCTAGGCGCGCCTGCAGGCTGGTTGGGCGTCGCTGAACTGGGGCGAGCCCTCTGCGCTGGTTGGGCATCGCTGAGCCGAGCGGGCCCTCAAGCTGGTCGGGCGTCGGGCGTGTTGCGAGTGCCGGAGTTGCCGCTGATGGCCGGTGTGGGCGTGGCCGCTGACGGCGGGTGTGCGCCAATGGAAGCTGGTTCGGTGCGTTGGCCGCGTAGCTGGGCGGTGTTGTTCTCGGCGCGTCAGAGCGGCGCCGTACTCGGCACAGGGCGGTGCTGTACTCGGCGTGCCAGGGCCCGCTGTACTCGGCGCGTCAGGACGGCGCCGTACTCGGCACAGGGCGGTGCTGTACTCGGCGTGCCAGGGCCCGCGTACTCGGCGTTTCAGGGCGGCGGTGTTCTCGGCGCGTCAGGGCTGCTGACCTGGGTGTTGTCAGGGGGTGGCTTCTTTGGTGGCTCTGGTGAGGGTGAGGTACTCCTCGCGGGAGATGCGGTGTACGGCGAGGGAGAGGTTGTGGCGTTCCGCGAAGGAGTGGGCGTGTTCGGGGAGCCAGCGGCCTGGGAGGTGATGGAGAGGGCTGCCGGTTACGTCGAGGACGAAGAGGCCGGTGAGGCTGTCGTACTGATAGAGGAGCAGGCTGAAGGCTTCGCGTGGGGATGCGCCGATTCGGCGGGTGGCCGTGACCTCCGTGCCTTGGAAAACTTGGAGTTTGCCGGAGGAGTTTGCTTTGAGGTACGGTCCGCGGCCCGCTGAGGGCAGGAGGGTGCCTCTGCGTGCCTGCCAGCGGTTTATTCGTCCGAAGACGGGGCGTAGGACCAGCAGGGCGGGGCTGAAGGCGACCATCAGCCATTTGGATTCGAACATTTCCAGGAGGAACCGGCCCATTGACGAGACAGCGCGCCAGGCGGCCCACATTCCCAGAGACGCCAGATAGGCCATGAGGGCCATACCTGCGATTCCCGCGCAAATGGCTACCGGTTTGTGCCATTTACGCGGGAATAAGGAGCGGAGGCCGCGTAAGCGTTGCCAGCCGGGGGCGCGGCTTGCCAGGACCGCGCGTACGCGGGCCGGAGGGAAGGACCGGGCGTCCAGCAACGGGATGCCTGCTCTGTGCGCGAAGAGGTCCAGGTCGGGCTTGTGCCACTCGCCCGGCAGGTCGAGCAGGACCAGGCCGTCCGCGTCCAGGGCCGCTATGCCCTGCACGGGTTGGAGCTTGCCGGTTTTGGCGGCGACCTGCAGGCAGTTGTAGTGGTAGAGGCTCGCTGGTGTCACGCGTACGGAATGGCCTGAAGCAATGTCGGTGACGGCCAAGGTTTGGCCCTGTGACGTCAGAGCGATTTCCGGGCGGAGTTCGCCCTTTGTTGCACCTGAGATCGGAACAAGCACAGTCATACCCCCCAAAGGCGGCCCCCTGCCCAGGTATGACGAATAAAGCGGGCCTAAAGTTTCAGCCCTGGACGAGAACCTTGATGATGCCGGTCAGGGCCAGTTGGCCCAGGGCCAGGGGGACCAGGATGGCCCAGGCGAGCTTTTGGAGTTGGTCCTCGCGCAGCCGGGGAAACGTGACGCGCAGCCAGATCACCACGAATGACAGCGCGAATACCTTGATCAGAGTCCACAACCAGCCAGGGAGAAGCGGGCCGTGCCAGCCACCCAGGAACAGGACGGTGGTCAGGAACGACAGGACCACGATTCCGACGTACTCGGAGAGCATGAACAGCGCGAAGCGCATGCCTGTGTATTCGGTCATCGGGCCCATGATGATCTCGGACTCGGCGATCGGCATGTCGAACGGGGGGCGGCGCAGCTCGGCGAGCCCCGCCAGGAAGAAGACGACGCCGCCGACAGCCTGCCACGGCAGCCACCACCACTGCCACGCCTCGACGATGCCGGGGATCGACAGCGTGCCCGCGGCCATGGCGACGGAGGAGGCCGCCAGGACCAGCGGCAGCTCGTACGACATGAGCTGGGCGGCCGAACGCATGCCGCCGAGCACCGAGTATTTGTTGGCCGAGGCCCACCCCGCCATGATCGAGCCGAGGACGCCGACGCCCATGACGGCGAGGACGAAGAAGAGACCGAGATCGAGGTTCACGGCCACGCGGCCACGGTCGATGGGGATGACGATCAGTACGACGAGGTACGGGACGAGCGCCACGCCGGGGGCGATCATGAAGATGCGGCGGTCGGCCGCGGCCGGGATGACGTCCTCCTTCTGCGCGAACTTCACCCCATCGGCGATGAGCTGCGCCCAGCCGTGGAAACGGCCCGCGTACATGGGGCCCAGCCGCGACTGCATGTGAGCCATGACCTTGTGCTCGGTCTGGCCGACGATCAGCGGCAGAACCAGGAACACGATGAGGATGACGGCGAAGCTCAGCACCACTTCAAGCATCGGGCGGCCCCCAGTCGGCTGGAACTCCTGGCGGAAGTGTCTTGCGGCGGCTCGGTGCGCCGTGTCCTGACTCTCCGGGCTCCTTGGCGCCGGGCCACGGCTTGGCCACGCGGGCGGCGAGAATGAAATCCTTGCGGAGCGGATGGCCCTCGAACCCGTCGGGCAGGAGGAGGGGCACGAGGTAGGGGTGGTCGTCGAAGATCACGCCGAACATCTCGTACGTCTCGCGCTCGTGCCAGTTCGCGCCCCGGTAGACGCCTACCGCGGTGGGGAGGTGGGGGTCTTCACGGGGTACGCGGGTGCGGAGGAGCAGGCGTGCTCCGGCGGTCAGGTTGTAGACGTGGGCCACGACGAGGAAGGCGTCCGGCGGGTCGTCCACGCCGGTCAGCCAGTCGAAGAACGCGTAGCCGAGGTCGTCTCGGACGAACGTCAGGAGCTCGATCCAGTCGGCGGGGGGCACGTCGATCGTGGTGTCGCCGTAGGACTCGGAGATCTCGGCGCGGTCCCCGAACCGGGCCTCCACCTGGGTGAGACTGCCGGGGGGCGGGGTGGGATCGGGCGACTGATGCGGTGCCGGCTGCTGGGTGCCGTCGTTCGTCGGTTGTGTGGGCGGGTGGGTCTCGGGCCGCTCGGATGGCTCTGCAGGCGGGTGGGTCTCGGCGCGCTCGGACGGCTCTGCAGACGGGCGAGTCCCGGGTTGCTCGGACGGGCGGGTCCCGGACCCCTCGGCTGGCTGTGCGGGCGGATGGGCTTCGGGCCGCTCGGATGGCTCAGCAGGCGGGTGGGTCTCGGCGCGCTCGGACGGCTGCTGGTTGTGGGGGTTGGAGGCGGTCGAGGGGTCGGGGGTGTTGTCCGGTCGGTCGGGGGTTCCCTCGGTGGTCACGCGTCCTCCCCGTGGGAGCGGGACCACACGTACCGATCGCTGAGCTTCTCGTCGGCGATCTTCTCCTGGAGCTTCATGATCCCGTACAGGAGTGCCTCCGGGCGGGGTGGGCAGCCGGGCACGTACACGTCGACGGGGATGATCTGGTCCACGCCGTTGGTCACGCAGTAGGAGTCCCAGTAGGGGCCGCCGGAGTTGGAGCAGGCGCCGAACGAGATCACGTATTTCGGGTCGGGCATCTGCTCGTAGAGCCGCTTGACGGCGGGGGCCATCTTGTCGGTGACCGTGCCGGAGACGATCATCAGGTCGGCCTGGCGCGGGCCGTTCGCGAACGGGATCACGCCGAACCTGATGAAGTCGTGCCTGCTCATCGAGGTCGCGATGAACTCGATGGCGCAGCAGGCCAGCCCGAAGTTGAACACCCACAGCGAGTAGCGCCGGCCCCAGTTGAGCACGAAGCGCATCGGCTTGGGCGCCAACCTGGAGATCGGGCCCACGGTGGGCATCGGGAGGTCTGTTGCTGCCATGTTGACCATTCTTGCGCGGATCGCAGGTCAGGCAAAGGAATCTTCGGTTGGGGGGTGGTTGGGGAGTTCTTGGCTTGGTGGGAGTTGTCGTGGTTTCCCGGGGATCTACGCCATGCGGCGGTCATCGTGTCGGGCCGGGTGTCCCGGCCTCGGCTCCGATCCAGTCGAGTGGGGTGGGGTGGTCGGGGCTGGAGCATCGCTGGGGGTGAAGGGATCGGCGCCCACGGGAACGAGCGGGGCGAGCCCCTCAGCCGCTCGGGTGCGGGGTGTGGGCCGAGGGTCGAGTGCGGGGCAGGGCCGGAGTGCGGCTCGGAGTGGGTGTGGGTCGAGGTCAGGGGGCGCGCCGAGGCCAGGGGCGAGGCGGGGGTGAGCGGCGAAGCGGGGGTGGTGTTGTGCGTCAAGACGGATGCGAGGCGGTGTGGGCCGAGGCGAAGCCAGGGGACGAGGTGGGGTGAGTGGCAGGCGGGTGGGTTGTGCGCCAAAGCGGGGATGCGAGGCGGTGTGCGCCAAGGCGGAGATGCGGGGCGGGGTGGGTTGTGCGCCGAGGCCGGGGGGGGAATGCGAGGCGGGGGTTGGGTTCAGGTGAGGAGGCGGGGTTAGGTCCAGGTGAGTACGCGTTTGCGCCAGGCGTACAGGATGCCCAAGGCGATGAAGCCCAGGAAGACGAACATCTCCACGAGCGTCGTCAGCCCGTAGCCAGGAGCGTCGAAGACGGTGGCCCAGGGGAACAGGAAGACGGCGTCCACCGCGAACACTACGTACAGGTACGTGAAGACGTAGTAGCGGACCTGGGACTGCGCCCACCCCTCCCCGACCGGGTCGACCCCGCACTCGTACGTGGTCAGCTTCTCCGGGGTCGGGCGGGTCGGGCGGAGGAGGCGGTTGGCCATCAGGGCGCCGGCCACGATGGCGACGCCGATGGCGAGCAGTGCGGCGACGAGCACATAGGACCCGAAGTAGCCCTCCATGAGTGAGATCGTAACCCGGGATCTCCATCACGAACCTGGTCAAAGTTCAGGAATCCGCCACGAACCATAGCCAAGGAGCGCGGGCCGGTACCCACGCCGGTCAAAGGCTCGGGCGTGATCACGTCAAGACGGGGTAAACGGAAAGATCAACCACATACCCTGACATTCATGCACAAATTGCGATTCTTTTCCGGAATCGCTCTGCTGGCCCTCTCGGCGACCGCCTGTGGTCTGGCGGCCGGCTCCCCCGAGAGGGACGTCGTGGTCCCGGCAGAGCCGACGATGATCGACTTCGTCGACCCGGCGGCCGTTGCCGGCCTGTCCATCAGGACGCTCACCGACGACCACTACGCCGGCAGCCGATATGTGCACATCAGCTATCCCGAGTTCCAGAACGCCCCCGCGCTCAACCGCGCCCTGCGCGCCGAGGCCGAGCGGAAGTGGCGGGACTTCCGCGGGCGGACCGAAGGCCGCGCCGCCTACCAGCGGCCCGAGCTGAACGTGGAGTGGCAGCTCGCCGCCGCCTCTCCCCAGGCGATCGCGGTACGGCTGCGGACGGGCGAGTTCCAGGGCGCCGGCTGGGGCTACGCCACGCGTACGTACTGGTTCGACCGGCGCGACGGCAAGGCCACGGAGTCGGCCGGGCTGCTCGACGGCGAGCACGCCCTGCGGCAGCTCGCCCAGCTGGTGCGCGAGCAGCTCAAGGAGCGCGGGTCGCAGGTCGAGCGGGAGGAGGTCACCGCCGGAGGCGACCGGTTCGACTCGATGGCGTTCAACCGGAACGGGGACCTGGTGGTCGAGTTCGACGACTGCCAGATAGGGCCGTGCTCGCTGGGGCGGCTGGCCGTGGCGGTGCCGGCGGATCGGGTACGTCTGCTGCTGTCCGAGTTCGGGCGGCGGGCGCAGGACAGCGTGCGGGAGGCGGCCAGGAGGGCGCCGATCCGGCGGCCCGAAACGGCGCCCGCGGAGAGCCCGCAGGCCGTCAGCAACCGGGCGGGCACCGTGGACTGCGCCAAGGCGAAGTGCGTGGCGCTGACGTTCGACGATGGCCCCGGGCCCTATACAGGGAAATTGCTGGACATCTTGCGGAAAGACCGGGCGAGGGCGACGTTCTTCGTGGTCGGTTCCAACGCCGCCGCCCAGCCCGAGCTGGTCAAGAGGATGAGCGCCGAAGGGCATCTCGTCGGGAACCACACCTGGGACCACAAGGACCTCTCGAAACAGGCGACCAGCCGGATCGCCGACTCGCTCGGGCGCACCGAGGACGCGGTCTCGACCACGATCGGGCAGCGGCCGGCGCTCGTGCGGACGCCGTACGGAGCCGTGAGCCAGGCCGTGCGCGACGTCGTGACCGAGCTGGGGCTGGTCCTGGTCGACTGGGACATCGACGTCAAGGATCTGCTGGCAGATAAAGCGGGCGACATCGCGGACCTTGCCGTGCGCAAGGCGCATCCAGGTGCGATCATTCTCATGCACGACATCCACCGGGAAACCGTTGACGCGGTTCCGGACATCCTCAAAAGGCTGCGCGGGAAGGGTTACACCTTCGTCACCGTTCCTGAGTTGTACGGCTCGGCAGGGATGCAGGCCGGACACCTGTACCGGTCGGGGGAGCGAGCTGCCGGGTAAGCGCCCCCTGACGTAGGACACGCATTGGGGGGACGTATAGTTGGCGCTCGTGACCCGAACCGTTCTGTACGCACGCCTGCATGTGGACCTCTGCAGGCTCGCGTCCGGGCTGTGTCGTCGTTCTCCCACCTCACCCTGACTTCGACCGCGTTTACCCGCTTTACGCGGGATGCAAACGCGTGACCTTCCGAGGATCTAGCATGGATACAGAGAACGCGCTCCGGGCGACCGCGCCCCGGGCGTCGAGGAGGACTGAGCCGTGACCCAGCGCAGCGAGGGCACAATTGAGCACAGTCGAGTTTCGTTCACAGCACTGACGAGGGAGGCGCTGTGAACAAGCAGGTCCAGCAACTCGACCGCGTGATCATCAGGTTCGCCGGAGACTCCGGCGACGGCATGCAGCTCACCGGTGACCGCTTCACCGCGGGCACGGCGGAGTTCGGCAACGACCTGTCGACGCTCCCCAACTTCCCCGCCGAGATCCGCGCGCCCGCAGGCACCCTGCCGGGTGTGTCGAGCTTCCAGCTCCACTTCGCCGACCACGACATCCTCACGCCCGGCGACGCGCCGAACGTGCTCGTGGCCATGAACCCGGCCGCCCTCAAGGCCAACCTGGGCGACCTGCCCAGAGGCGCGGACATCATCGCCAACACCGACGAGTTCACCAAGCGCAACCTGCAGAAGGTCGGCTATGACGCCAACCCGCTGGAGGACGACTCGCTCAGCGAGTGGCGCGTGCACGCGGTGCCGCTGACCTCGCTCACCGTCAAGGCCCTCGAGGGCTTCGAGCTGTCCAAGAAGGACGCCGAGCGGTCGAAGAACATGTTCGCGCTGGGCCTGCTCAGTTGGCTCTACCACCGGCCGACCGAGCACACCATCAAGTTCCTCGAGCAGAAGTTCGCGAAGAAGCCGGACATCGCCAAGGCCAACATCGCCGCCTTCCAGGCGGGCTGGAACTACGGCGAGACCACCGAGTCCTTCTCCGTCTCGTACGAGGTCAAGCCCGCCCAGCTGGCCCCTGGCGTCTACCGCAACATCTCCGGCAACCAGGCCCTCGCGTACGGCCTGATCGCCGCCGGCGTGCAGTCCAAGCTCCCGCTGTTCCTGGGCTCCTACCCGATCACCCCGGCCAGCGACATTCTGCACGAGCTGAGCAAGCACAAGCGCTTCGGCATCCGCACCTTCCAGGCGGAGGACGAGATCGCGGGCGTCGGCGCGGCGCTCGGGGCCGCGTTCGGCGGGGCGCTCGGCGTGACCACCACGTCCGGTCCGGGTGTGGCGCTCAAGGCCGAGACCGTCGGCCTGGCGGTCACCACGGAGCTGCCGCTGATCATCGTGGACGTGCAGCGCGCGGGGCCGAGCACCGGCATGCCGACCAAGACCGAGCAGACCGACCTGCTCATGGCCATGTTCGGCCGCAACGGCGAGTCCCCGGTGCCGATCGTGGCGCCGATGTCGCCGAGCGACTGCTTCGACGCCGCCATCGAGGCCGCCCGGATCGCGGTCAAGTACCGCACCCCGGTCATGCTGCTCTCGGACGGCTACCTGGCCAACGGCTCGGAGCCCTGGCGCCTGCCCGAAGTTTCCGACTTGCCGGACATTTCGCAGCCCTTCACCGACGCCCCCAACGGCGCCGACGGCGAGTTCCTGCCGTACAAGCGTGACACCGAGACGCTGGCCCGTCCGTGGGCCATCCCCGGCACGGCCGGGCTCGAGCACCGCATCGGCGGCATCGAGAAGGCCGACGGCACCGGCAACATCTCCTACGACCCCGACAACCACGACCTGATGGTCCGCACGCGTGCCGCGAAGATCGCCGGCATCGACGTGCCGGAGCTGGCGGTCGACGACCCCGACGGCGACGCGAAGGTGCTCGTCCTCGGGTGGGGCTCGACGTACGGACCGATCGCCGCGGCCGTGCGCCGGATCAGGAGAAACGGCGGCAAGGTCGCCCAGGCCCACCTGCGCCACCTCAACCCGCTGCCCGCCAACACCGGCGAGGTGCTCAAGAGCTACGACAAGGTGCTGCTGCCCGAGATCAACCTCGGCCAGCTCGCGCTGCTGCTGCGGGCTCGCTACCTCGTCGACGTGATCAGCTACAACCGTGTGCGCGGGCTCCCGTTCAAGGCCGAGGAGCTGGCCGGAGTCATCCAGGACGTGATCGACAGTGACTGAGCTCGTTAACGGGAAGGGCCTGTCGCTCATCCCCAAGACCGACGTCAAGCAGACCCTGAAGGACTTCAAGTCCGACCAGGAGGTGCGCTGGTGCCCGGGCTGCGGCGACTACGCCATCCTGGCCGCGGTGCAGAGCTTCCTGCCGGAGCTGGGGCTCAAGCGCGAGAACATCGTGTTCGTGTCGGGCATCGGCTGCTCCTCGCGCTTCCCGTACTACCTCAACACGTACGGTTTCCACTCGATCCACGGTCGCGCGCCCGCCATCGCGACGGGGCTGGCCGCCTCCCGGCCCGACCTGTCGGTGTGGGTGATCACCGGTGACGGCGACGCGCTGTCGATCGGCGGCAACCACCTGATCCACGCGCTGCGCCGCAACGTCAACCTGAACATCCTGCTGTTCAACAACCGGATCTACGGGCTGACCAAGGGCCAGTACTCGCCCACCTCCGAGGTCGGCAAGATCACCAAGTCGACGCCGATGGGCTCGCTGGACAAGCCGTTCAACCCGATCTCGCTGGCTCTGGGCGCCGAGGCGTCGTTCGTGGCCCGCACCATCGACTCCGACCGCAAGCACCTGCAGTCGGTGCTGCGCGAGGCCACCGCGCACCGCGGCACGTCGCTGGTGGAGATCTACCAGAACTGCAACATCTTCAACGACAACGCCTTCGAGCAGCTCAAGGACCCCGAGGTCCGCGACGACATCACGCTGCGCCTGGAGCACGGGCAGCCGATCGTGAGCGCCTCCAAGGCCGTCGTGCGGGCGGCCAACGGCGGCATCGAGGTGGTGGCGCGTGACAGCGTGAGCGAGGACCAGATCCTCGTGCACGACGCGCACGCTCCCGACCCGTCGGCGGCCTTCGCGCTCAGCAGGCTGGACGAGCCGGCGTTCGAGCACGTGCCGATCGGCATCTTCCGGCAGATCGACCGGCCGGCGTACGACGTGCTGATGGCCGAGCAGCTCGAGGAGGCCGTGGCGCAGAAGGGCCCCGGCGACCTGAGCGAGCTGCTCCTCGGTGGAGACACCTGGCGCATCGGCTAGTTGATGATTAGATGGAGCCGTCGGCCTGAACGGCTCCATCTTCCACGGAGCGACGAACGTTTAGGCCCGAGAGCGGTAGCTTGCGTGACCAGCGAGGGCCAAGTGAGCGCGACCATTCAACACGGAGGTCAATCCACGATGTCGCATTGGCCGGAGACCGTGGTGATGGTGACAGGGGCGGCCGGATTCATCGGCTCGCATCTGGTGACGCGCTTACGAGCGCTCGGCGCCCAGGTGCACGCCGTCAGCCGCCGCCCCCAGCAGGCTCGCCATGGCGAGACCTGGCACGTGGCGAGCCTGAGCGACGCCGACGTGACGACGCGGCTCTTCCGGTCGGTACGGCCGACGCTCCTGTTCCACCTCGCCGGTGAGGTCACCGGATCGAGAGGTGACGAGGTCCTCCGCGCCACCCTGGAGAGCAACGTCATCGGCGGGGTCAACGTGCTGGCCGCCGCGCACGAACGCGGCATCAAGACCGTCTTCACCGGCTCCATCGAGGAGCCGCGCCCGGGCAACGACCAGGCGCCGCCCTCGTCGGCCTACGCGATGTCCAAATGGGCCGCCACCGGCTACGCGCAGCTCTACCACCGCCTCTGGGACCTGCCCGTCACCGTTCTGCGCCCCAGCATGGTCTACGGGCCCGCCCAGCCCGACACCACCAAGCTCGTCCCGTACGTGACGCTCTGCCTCCTGCGGGGCCAGCGCCCCCGGCTCACCAAGGCCGCCAAACTCGCCGACTGGATCTATGTCGACGACGTCGTCGACGCGTTCGTCCTGGCGGGCGAATCAGACAAAGCCATCGGCCACACTCTGGATATCGGCACCGGCGTCAAGACCCCGGCCCATGAGGTCGTCGAGCGACTTTATCGGATCACCGGCACGGGCACGCGACCCGAATTCGGCGCCGCGCCCGATCGTCCGCACGATATTACGCAGGTCGGCGACATCGCTCCGGCGGCGGACCGGCTCGGCTGGCGTCCTGTCACGGAATTGGACGAAGGGTTGCGCCGAACAGTCGATTGGTATGCGTCGCAAGAATGTCACAAAGAATCACGCACTGAAGCCGGGCCAGCATAATTCTGCGAGCATAGGGGTACTTGTCTGGCCGGAGGAGTGCCTTATATGAGCCGTCTCAATGCCCTGCGCAGCCGTTTCGTGGACGCTCCGGACTCGCTCGGAGCCAAGGCGCGGGCGCGAAGGTGGCAGTGGTTCGCCGACCGGTTCCCCGACCTCGACCAGATGAACGTGCTCGACCTCGGCGGCACGGCCGGGGCCTGGATGCGCGCCCCGGTCAGGCCGGCCCACGTACACATCGTCAACCTCGAGCAGCCGCCCGCCGACCTGCCGGGATGGCTGCGGGCCGATGTCGCCGACGCCTGCGACCTGCCGGCCGGGATCCGTGGCACCCGCTACGACCTGGTCTTCTCCAACGCGGTGATCGAACACGTCGGCGGGCACCAGCGCCGGCAGCGGTTCGCCGACACCGTGCATGAGATGGCCGAGCGGCACTGGGTGCAGACGCCCTACCGCTATTTCCCGGTCGAGCCGCACTTCCTGTTCCCGGGGTTCCAGTTCCTGCCGCTCGCCGCGCGGACGACGATCCTGCGCCGTTGGCCACTCGTCCACACCCCGACCTCCGACCGCGACGCCGCCCGCATGATCGCCATGGAGGTCGAGCTGCTCAGCGTGACCGAGATGCGGCACTACTTCCCCAAGTCCCAGATCCGCTTCGAGCGGCTGGCCGGGCTGGTGAAGTCGGTCATCGCGATCCGCAGCTAGTCAGCGGCCAGCACGCTCGCGCCGCCGCTCTCCCAGGTGTTGCCCTTCCAGACGTTGCCCGGCCCGTTGGAGTCCCAGTACGACACCGGGCCGGCGTAGCCGCCCTTGGGCCACACCTTGCGGCTGAAGACGTTGTCGATCACCTTGATGTTCGAGGACAGGCCCTTCCTGCCGGCGCCCGCGTAGAGCGACCAGCCGCCCCCGGCCAGCAGGTTGCCCTGCACGGTGACGTTGCGGGTCACGCCGAAGTCCTGGAAGAGCGCTATCGCGCCCGTCTGGTCGAGCGTGTTGATCACGGTGTTGCGCCGAATGATCAGCTCGGTGCCGGCGGCGGCGGTGCCCGTCGACATGATCATGTCGGTGTGGTCGCCGGAGTAGTACTTCGGGTCGTGCACGTACGAGTCCTCGACCAGGCCCTGGTCGGTGAGGATGCCGTTGGAGATCGTGTGGATGTCCACACGGCGGATCGTGATCATCTTGCCCTGGTTGAGGATGCCGAACTGGGTGCGCTGCTTGCCGTTGCCGAAGATCTCGCTGTCCTCGACCTTGAGCCCGCTGTGCCCCTCGCGCTGGAGGATGCCCCAGTAGTCGGACTGTCCGCGCACCCGGGTGTTGCGGATGGTCACGTTGTCGGCCTCGACCGTGATGTCGCCGGTGACGTCCCAGCCGTCGATGACCTTGCCGTCCTCCTTGATGACGATCGAGCCGGTCTTGCGGACCAGATCGGTGCCCTCGGGGACGCCCGTGTTCCCGGGTCCGGGCCAGCCACCGCTCGGCGGCGGCGCGGTCGTCGGCGTCTTCGTCGGAGTGGGGGTCGGGGTCTGGGTGGGGGTCCCGGGAGGCGTCTTCGTGGGGGTCCCGGGAATCGTCACGGTCGAGGTCGGGGTCGGCGTCCCGGTGGGCGTGGCCGTCGGGGTCGGCGTCCTGGTGGGGGTTGGGGTGAGCGTCCCGGTCGGCGTGACCGTCGGAGTCGCGGTCGGCGTCCTCGTCGCAGTCGGAGTCGCAGAAGGAGTAGGCGTCGCAGGAGGAGTGGGCGTCACAGAACGAGAGGGCGTCACAGGAGGAGTGGGCGTCCGCGTCCTCGTCGGCCTCGGCGTCGGTGAGGAGATCAGGGTCGGTGTCTTGATGGGCGTCCCGGGCGGCGTCGCCGAATCGCCGGGCCCCGGCGTCTCCGTCCGCGTGCGCGTCGGCCGCGAGGTCGGCTTCTTGGTAGGCCGCCGGGGCCACCACCACGGCCCCTTGGTCTTCCGTGACCGCGGGCTCTCGGTGGTGGGGCGGGGCCGGGACTTCTGACCGGCGGCGGCCCGCGGCGAGACCGAAGCGCGGGTCCCGCTCGCGTCCGTCAGGACCGCCTGAGGCTTCAGCACATCAGAGGCGATGACGCCGTATCCGCCCGCGAGCACCGCGACGGCGGAGACACCGGCCAGGGATAACCACCCGGTCCGCCTCTTACTTCGATTACTCCGCCGATGCCTTGACACAGGTGACTCCTTCCGATCACGGCCACATCGAGTCCCCAAAGGGAGAGAGTAGCCATGCCGGAAGCACTAAGAGGGGCTTTTTGCCGAAAAGGACTCCTTTACCCCTCAATTCTCAGAAAGCTCACCTTTCTCAATGATCACAATAAACCCGTTATCCCGGACTTACCGCCCCACCGTTTTCCCAGATGTTGCCCTGCCACGTATTTCCGGGCCCGTCCTTATCCCAATATGAAACCGGCCCCGCAGAGCCGCCCTTGGGCCACACCCTGCGGCTGAAGACGTTGCCGATCACCTTGATGTTCGACGAGGTGCCCTTGACCCCGGCCCCCGCGTACAGCGACCAGCCACCCCCGGCCAGCAGGTTGCCCTCCACCGTCACGTCCTTGACCACGCCGAAGTCCTGGAACAGCGCGATCGCGGCCGTCTGGTCGAGCGTGTTGATCACCGTGTTGCGCCGGATGATCAGCTCGGTGCCGGCGGCGGGCGGACCCGTCGACATGATCATGTCGGTGTGGTCGCCGGAGTAGTACTTCGGGTCGTGCACGTACGAGTCCTCGACCACACCCTGCTGGGTCAGGATGCCGTTGGAGATCGTGTGGATGTCCACCCGGCGCACCGTGATCAGCTTGCCCTGGTTGAGGATGCCGAACTGGGTGCGCTCCTTGCCGTTGCCGAAGATCTCGCTGTCCTCGACCTTCAGCCCGGTGTGCCCCTCGCGCTGGAGGATCCCCCACCAGCCCTTGGTGCCGCGGACCCGCGTGTTGCGGATGGTCACGTCGTCGGCCTCGACCGTGATGTAGCCGGTCACCTCGACGCCGTCGATGACCGTGCCGTTCTTGGTCACCCGGATGGACCCGGACTCGCGCAGCGGCACACCGTTGGGCACACCGGTGTTGTCCGGCCCCGGCCGGCTCCGCTCGGCCGGGTTCAACGGCGGGGCCGAGGCGGACGCGCTCGGGGGCGTGGCGAGCGACTGGGTGGCGAGCGGCTTCTCCTGGGCGCCGCCGTTCTGGCACCCGCTCAGCAGCACGATCAGGCCCAGGCCGAGCCACCGGCCTATGGCGGACGACCCCACTAGGCGTTGGGCTTCCGGCCGCCGACGAGGTCGGCCAGCGCGGGTGGCGTCCAGCGCTTGGCGACCTGGCGGAGGTTGCTCTTCCACGCCTCGCCGGGCCGCTGCTTGAACAGCGTGGTGTGCTCGTCGGTGGTCTCGTCCTCGGGCCGGCCGTTGGAGTAGTAGTAGAGCGCCATCGAGCGCCGCGCCCGGTCCGGCGGGCAGGTGAGCGGGTCCGGGTGCCCGTGGTTGGCGTCGTCGGTCGTGGCGAACACCACGAACCGGTTGAAGACCGGGAGGATCTTGCCCTCGCACTCGGTCATGTCCTTGTTCCACAGCTGCAGGTGCCCGCCGTAGCTCTCCTCCCAGTCCTTGTTGAGGTAGAGCAGGCCGTTGAGGCGGCGGTCGAGGTTCAGCTTCCGGCTCTTGTTGAAGTCGGCGTGCACCTTGAGGAAGCCGCCCGGCCGGATCTGGTGCAGGCCGCCGCCCTCGAAGTGCGGGTCGGAGACGAGTTGCGTGATGCCGGTCAGCCGCTCCAGGAACTGGACGAACACCCCGCTGTTGAACTCCGCCAGCAGGTGCCTGGTGGCCGGCCCCATGCGCTCGGTGTCGGCCAGCGCCAGCTTCACCTCGCGCGCGGTGTCGAACCGCTGCCAGGTGGCGTCCCGCGGCTCGGGGAACTCCTCGAGGACGGGCTCCAGCACCTCGGGCGGCAGGAAGTCGTCGATGACCACGTGGCGGAACGGCGAGGCCGTACGGAACTGCTCGGAATACTTGTCCGCCAGCGGGAAGAGGTCATCCCGGCGGAAGGTGAAAGCCTGCAGATCCTGCATGAAATGTGTCTCCGTCTCTACGACACCGCGGCCCCTACCTCCTCATCGCCTCAGCCGTGTCATCTGTTACCTGTAACGCTCCATTCCTGGGGCGCGATGGGGACATGTGAAGCCCGGCTCTCCCCGAGTCGCGATCGTGATCGTGACCTACAACAGCGCTCCGGTCCTCGGCGGTTGCCTGGCCTCCCTGCCCGAGGGCACCGACGGCGTACAGCTCGCCGCCGTCGTCGTGGCGGACAACGCCTCCAAGGACGACTCGCTCCGCATCGCGGAAGAGGCCACCGGCCTGCCCATGCGACCCGTGCAGGTGGGCAGGAACGCCGGGTACGCGGCGGCGATCAACGCCGGGATCGCGGCGCTCGACCTCCACGAGCTCGACGCGATCTTCGTGATGAACCCCGACTGCCGCCTTCGTCCCGGTTCGCTGGCCGTGTTGAGCAAGGCCCTCGACCGACCGGGCACCGGCATCGCCGTCCCCCGCCTGACCAGCACCGAGGGGGTGCTCCACCACTCGCTCCGCCGCACGCCGGCCGTAAGCCGCGCGCTGGGCGAGGCGCTGCTCGGCGGGCACCTGGCGGGCCGCGTCGGCGCGCTGGGCGAGATGATCGTCGATCCCGGCCGCTACGAGCGGCCGGGCCCCGCGGACTGGGCCACCGGGGCCGCCATGCTCATCTCCGTCGCGGCGCTCACCGAGGTCGGCCCGTGGGACGAGTCGTTCCTGCTGTACAGCGAGGAGACCGAGTACGCGCTGCGGGCCGCGGACGGGGGCTGGAGCCTCTGGTACGAGCCCGCCGCGGTGGTCGAGCACATCGGCGGCGAGGCGAAGACCAGCCCGATGCTGGCCGCGCTGCTCACGGTCAACCGCGTGCGGCTGTTCCGGCGGCGCAGGGGCAGGATCGCGACCGCGGGCTTCTATCTCGCCGTCCTGCTCGGCGAGGCCATGCGGGCCGCCGCGGGCCGCCGCACGGCCAGAGCGTCGGTCGTGGCCCTCCTCAGACCCTCCCGCCGGCTGCGGACCCTACCTGGATGAGAGGAACACCATGAGAGTCGAGCACCTGGAGCTCGAAGGCGTGCTGCTGTTCGTGCCGACGCCCAGTCACGACGATCGGGGCTTCTTCACCCGGACCTTCGACGCCGCGATCGCCGCGGAGCACGGGCTGGACCACGCCGCGTTCGTCCAGGACAGCCAGTCGCGCTCGCGCCTGGGAACGATCCGAGGGATGCACGGCCGTTCGGGCCGCGGCGAGGCCAAGCTGGTACGGGCCGCGCACGGCGCCGTGCTCGACATCCTGGTGGACGCGCGGCCGGACTCGCCGACGTTCGGCGCCCACCTCACCGTCCGGCTCGACGACGTGTCGTTCGCGCACCTCTACGTGCCGCCGGGCATCCTGCACGGCTACCAGGCGCTGACCGAGCACGCCGACGTCTGCTACCGCATCGACCGGGAGCACGACCCCGCCGAGGACCTGGCCGTCCGCTACGACGACCCCGACCTCGCGCTGCCCTGGCCGTTGCCGGTCAGCGCGATCAGCGAGCGCGACAGGTCGGCGGGCTCCTGGAAGGAGCTCAGGAGCAGCTTGTCCGCCTGATCCTGGCGCTCGAACCGCAGCAGCGCCCCGGCCGCGCCGACCAGCAGGAACATCACGCTGGTGATGCCGGGGAAGGAGAGCAGGTCGAAGGTGGCCGCCCCCAGCAGCGGGATCACCAGGCAGGCGGCGATGGTCAGGCCCAGGTTGCGTACGTTCGGATCGGAGCTCAGCCGGCGGACCCAGAGGGCCACGACGATCCCGCACCCGATCACGCCGACGAACCCCAGCACGCCGAGCAGCCCGGTCTCGACCAGTGACAGCAGGTACTGGTTGTCGAAGACCTGATGCTTGAAGGGGTACCAGGTGCCGAGCCCACGGCCGAAGATCGGGCTCTTGTCGAACTCCCGCATCGCGAACGGGTAGTCGTGGGTGCGGTAGATGATGCTGCTGTCCTCGCCGGCGCCGGCGAACAGGTTGTAGAACGTGCCGATCAGGCCCGGCGCCAGGACCTTCATGAAGCCCAGGAACATTACGAACGCCCCGATGGTGACGATCCGCCGCCGGTTGGACCAGCCGAGCAGGAGGATCAGCCCCGCCCCCGCCAGGCCGAGCACGGCGGTCCTGGAGACCGAGAACATCAGGCCGGCCGCGATGATGGCGGCGCAGATCCACCAGCGGGTCGCGGCCTGGCCGCGGCTGCGCGCCTGGAAGCCGAGGTGCGCGGCCAGCGGCAGCAGCATCGCCGACAGCGCGCCGAACTCGATCGGGTGCCCGAGCGTGCCGGCCACGCGGCGCAGGTCCGAGCGGGAGATCACGGTGG
The DNA here is from genome assembly GCF_043496855.1 of Nonomuraea sp. JJY05. Classification (NCBI taxonomy): domain Bacteria; kingdom Bacillati; phylum Actinomycetota; class Actinomycetes; order Streptosporangiales; family Streptosporangiaceae; genus Nonomuraea; species Nonomuraea sp. JJY05. Next base: position 51,644 of record NZ_JBIEIS010000029.1, on the reverse strand, counting down.
GCACCTCCTCCACGGAGGAGTGGCGCAGCCCGGGGATCTGCATGTACTTGGTGAGGTCGAAGTCGAGCCTGAACTGCAGCAGCGCGACGATCGCCGCGAACGTGCCGCCGATCACGACCGCCTTCAGCACGAAGTCGAGGCGCTCGCGGCTGCCGATGCCGTCGCAGACCATCAGCAGCAGGCTCACGTAGCCCGCGTAGAGCACGAACGTGTGGTCGGAGAGGTTGAGCTCGTCGGACGGCAGGTACAGGTAGGTCGTGTACCCGTAGATCGCCAGCAGGAGCATGCCGTACACGAAGATCGCGGTGCGCACCGGGTTGCCGCCCTTGGCCACGCCGGCCGTACTGATCATCTGCGCGCACACCCACACCAGGCCCAGCAGCAGAGCCATGATCTCGGCGGGCGTGAGCGACAGCGGGAGCCCGGCCACCGCCAGGCGGGCCGGAAGCATCAGCAGGACCACGACGAAGAAGCAGACCAGCGTGGCGCCGTCGGCGCGCCGGAGCGGCCGCTGGGCCAGGTCGGCCGGGGTCATCCTTCGCGTCCAGCCAGCGACCGCGTTCCGTTGCTCGCGACGGGCTCGTAAAGTCCGAGCTCGGGCGGGGCCGGGCGGCGCGCCCGGCGATGGCGGGCGAAGCTCTCGGCCGCGAAGGCGGCGAACAGGCTCATGAAGAACGCCAGCGCCCCCGTGACCACCGCGCTGCGCATCCGGCTGCCCTTCTTCTCGTCGGGCTGGGTGGGCGGCACCACGACGGTGGCGCTCACATAGGTGGTGGGCGGCGCCTTGACCTGCTGCTGCCGGACGCGTAGCTCCTGCTGGGCCAGCTCGGTGACCTTCACGACGATGCCGTGGGCCAGCTCAGCGCTCGGCGCCTCGCAGGTGATGACGATGAAGGGGGTCGCCGGCATCATCTCGGGGTTGGTGCCCCCGCTGGTGATCTTGAGCGTGACGTCGCCGCCGATCGGCGCGCCGACCTTGGCGACCGCCTCAGGGGTGTTCAGCGCCTGGATGAGGATCGACGAGGTCATGCTCAACCCCTGGTCGAAGGAGACCAGGGGGTTGGTGCGCGGGTTGGGGAACTTGGGGTCGCTCGGCACGCTGCCGCCGGTGACCGGCAGCGTGAGAACGAGCGCCGAGCTGGAGATGAAGGTCTTGGGCGCCACGGCGAAGATGCCGACGGCTCCCACGACCGTGAGCAGGAAGGCCGGAATCGTCACGTACCACCGTTTGAACAGAACGGTCGCAGTCGCCCAGAAGTCCATGCGCGGGCCTCATCCCTCGCCCTTGTCCTGGGTCGCCTTGCCGGGCGAGGGCACGGGCGAGAGAGGATCCCCCCGGTAGACGGGGAACTCCATGGTGCTGGAACTGTCCTCATCCGGTTCCACGGGCTCCGGCTCCGGCACGGGCACCGGCTCCGGCACCGCCACGGGAGCGACCACCGGGACCGCCACCGGAACCGCCAGAGGTGCTGCCAGAGGCGCTGCCAGGGGCTCCGGCTGCTTCATCTGCTGGGGAGCGCGCCTGGTCACGACGCCGTAGGCGATGCCGAGGCCCAGGAGCAGGCAGAGCACGGCGCCACCGATCCCTCCCTGCCAGTTCACGCTGTGGTCGGCCTCGGGGGTGGACGGCGGCACGATGTCGGTGGAGGTGATGAAGGTGTTCGGCGGAGCGCCGAGCGCCTTCTGCCACTTGAACAGCTCGGTCGCCACGCGCTCGCGTGCCGCCATCAGCACGGCCGTGGCCTGCCGGGGAGACTCGCTGTCGACCCTGATGTAGATGTAGGGCCCGTTGATGTCCAGGACGTTGGGGTTGGAGCGGCCGTCGTCGATCGTGATCTCCGTCGGGCCGTCCTTGGGGGCGCCGAGCTGGGTCCAGACGTCCTGCGTGTTCATCGACAGGATGACGATGCTGGCGCCGGTCTTCAGCGCGTCGTTGAAGGAGAGGAACGGGTTGGTGAGTCCCTGCTTGGTCTTGTCGGAGGGGACGGTGCCCCCGTTCACCGGCGTGGCCAGCACAAGGGAGACATCGGTCGTGTAGTGCGCCGGAATGACCGCGTACACCACAACGCCCACCAGGATCGAGAGACAGATCAGTGGCGGGCCTATGAGAACTCGGCGGAGAAGACCAAGGATCGTCTTCCAGAACTCCATTTTGGTACGTTCCCCCGCATCAGCAATGCTTGCCCTATAGCGGACCATCGCCCATCCGCGGCCAGACGTTACATCTCCGTAGAACGGTTACACCGCGCGTAGTCGAAGCGATAGACCTACGACTACGGCGACGGGGGCTTCGGGTGGGGATCACGGTAGAGCGTCCGGCGACGCGGCACAGGCTGGCCGGACTCGACGGCTTACGGGGCCTGGCGGCGTTGTTCGTCGTCCTTCACCATTGCTGGCTCCTGTCCTTCCCCGGGTTCCCGGTCAACGACGCGCCCTGGTGGACGGGATGGCTGCTCTACGGCCATTTCGCGGTCGTGGTGTTCATCGTCCTGTCCGGTTTCTCGCTGGCGATCTCGCCCGCCCGCTCCGGCTGGCAGCTGGGCGGCATCCCCACGTTCCTCAACCGCCGCGCCTGGCGCATCCTGCCGCCCTACTGGGCGGCGCTGGCGTTCAGCCTGGTGATCGCGTGGGCGGTCATCCCGCAACCCGGGCAGCAGGCGCCCACCGGGCAGTCGGTCCTCATCTACGGGCTCCTTCTGCAGGACGTCTTCGGCTCCCCCAGCCCCAACGGGGCCCTGTGGTCGATCGCCGTCGAGGCGCAGCTCTACCTGGTGTTCCCGCTGATGCTGCTGGTCCTGCGCAAGCTGGGCGCGGCGGTGATGCTCGGCGCGGTGACCCTGATCGTCGTGGCGGTGGGGGCGCTGGCGCCTTCCGTACCGGCCGTGGACCTGCTGATGCGGCTGACGCCGCAGTTCGCCGCGCTCTTCGCCATGGGCGCGGTCTGCGCCGGTGTCGTGCGCGCGCAGGAGCGTACGGAGCGCCTGCCCTGGCACTGGTTCGTGGCGGCCGCCGCGGTCCCGGTGCTCCTGCTGATCGTGGTCGCCGGGCCGGTCTGGGTGGTCGCGAACTTCTTCTGGGTGGACCTGGCGGTCGGCCCGGCCGCCGGGTTGTTGCTGGCGGGCGTGGCGACGGGCAAGCCGGCCTGGCTGGTACGGCTGCTCGACACGCGTCCGATCCGGCGGCTGGGCTCCTTCTCCTACAGCCTCTACCTGATCCACTCCCCGCTCGTCGTCATGATCAACCGGCTGGTCGTGGCCCCGCACGTGCCGCCGGGCATGCCGGCCTTTCTCCTCACGCTCGCCCTGGCAGTGCCGGTGAGCGTGGGGACGGCGTGGTTGTTCGCCTCGGTCTTCGAGTTGCCCTTCCAACGGCACCGGAGCTGGAAGGGCCTGCGCGACGCCGTACGCGCGCGGTTGGTCAGGTGAGCTTGGCCAAAGCCTCCGCCTCGTACTCCGCCGCGAGCTCCTCCGGGATGCGCGTCAGGTCGTCGGCCCGGTAGAAGTCGCGCAGGGTGGTGCCGCGGCAGGTCGCGTCCACGTTGGGCGCCGCCGCGCGGGAGCGGACGTCGTCGATGTGGACGGTGCGGAAGTCGATGCTGAAGCGGGTCCTGCCGGAGGTGTTGGTGACGGTGGAGTGCAGGTGCGCCCCGGAGAAGAGCAGCATCCCGCCCGGCTCCGGCACCAGCCGGAGCTCCGTTTCGAGGTCGAGCGCCTCCTCCGGCTTGGGCTGCTCCCGGGTGTCGCTGTGGATGTGCTGGGCGGCCGTGGGCCGGCTGACGGCGGTCCATTCCGCGTAGTCGTAGCGGCCGCTGCCGTTGCGTACGGGGCGGTCGAAGTACTGCGGGTGCAGGGCGAAGACGTTCTCCGGGACCACCTCGTAGATCGGGATCCACCAGTTGACCTGGCAGAACGGCGCGGCGTACCAGCAGTCGCGATGAGCGTGGTAGGCGTAGGAGATGCCGGAGTCGAGATAGTGGTCGGCGGTGGAGGTACGCAGCCTCGGCACGTCGAAGTAGGTCTTGTCCAGCGCCATGCCCAGCTCGTCGAGCAGGGTGACGAGGAGCTTCTTGCTGGTGGGGTGGTGGATGAAGCGCGGCTTGAGGTCCGCGAGCAGTGCCGCGAACTCCTCTACCGGCATCTCGTACTGGGCGGTCTGGGGGTCGCGGCCCTCGAACGCCTCCTCGATCAACTCGCGGGCGAACTCGATCAGCTTGGTCGAGGCAGGCGTCGCGGAGTAGAGGAAGAGGTCTCCCTGGAAGAGCATTTTGCGCCGAACATCATCGTTGATTCGGCTATTTGACAATAAAACGGACATAGCGAGATTTTCCCCCTCGCGTGGTTCTTTTCCCTTCTCTCGCCATAGCCCGCTTCTTTGTTACAGGGAGGTTAGAGGGGTCACAGAGGAAGCTGTGTCTGCGTGTCCGGCCTGCCCACATAGACCGAGTAGTCCGGGTGGTCGAAGCGGTGCAGCGCCTGGATGTTGTCGTTCCAGGGGGCGGGAACCGGGCGCTTGTGCCGCAGCCCGTTGATCGGCGCCAGCTTCATCAGCTCGTTGTCCTCGTTGAACTCCCGGATCGCGCTGAGCTCGCCGACATAGTCGTTGTGGATGATCTGGTCGTCGTCGCCGACCGTGTCGTCGAGGTAGCAGAACACGCGGGGCAGGAAGTACTTGTGGTCGCCCTTGAACAGCCGCAGCGCCGCCGCGGTCGAGGAGTAGAAGTCCACGTCGATGGAGACGAACCCGATCGGCGCCGGACGCTCACTGTCGAGGAACTCGCCGACCGTGTCCTCGATGTTGCCCAGGACCAGAGTGGCCTCCCCCAGCCGGGCCCGGAGGGCGTCGACGTCCATGACGAAGTCGCCCTCGCGCCAGATGTAGGGCAGGTCCCGGAAGTCGGTGGGCTTGGGCAGCCCGGCGCCGGTGTCGAAGCCGTACACGTCGATCTTCACCCCCGACGCGGCCGAGGCCAGCGCCGCCATGCGGTTGAGCTCCACCATGCCCGCGCCGCCCGCGACGCCGAACTCGACCACGCTGATCCGGCCGACGCCGAGGCGCCTGGCCAGCTCGGCCGCCTGCTGCACGCCGTAGGCGTAGTGCGGCCTCGGGTAGAGGTCGAGCGAGCAGCGCAGCTGGTACGAGCCGAACGGCAGGCGCCGCATGACGGCCAGCAGGATCCGGCCCGGCTGCATGAGCAGCCGCACGATGCGAATCAACACGCGGAGATCACCCTTTCGAGGAGACGAGTCGGGCGGCCAACCCGGCGAGTTTGCGGCTGCGGTGCGTCAGCATCTGGTGCTGCCGCCGCCAGTAGGTACGCAGCAGCACGGCGTGGGCACGGTTGCGTTGCTCCGTGGACAGCTCCATGAGCCGCACGGCTCGGTACATCGCCCGGAACTGCAGCGTGGTGGCGAAGTGCGCGGTCCAGGCCGGCACTCCGAGCGCCGCGGCGATCCCGGGCAGGCGCCGCTCGCGCAGGTTGCGGTGGGCGAGCGTCTCCGGCACGTGACCCCAGGGCGCGGTCAGCGCGAGCATCGTGGCGTAGACCTCGTCCTCGCGGATCATCAGCGGCCTGGGCACGGCGGCCACCTGCTCGCGCCGCATCAGGCCGTAAAGGGGGTCGAGCCCGTGGTGCTGGGTGGTGACGACGTCCCACAGCTCGTCCAGGCGGTCGATGGGGTCGTCGGAGAGCATCCGGGTGCCGCGGTAGCGGGGCTGGTGGACCGTCCCGTCCGCCCCGGTGTAGCTGACGTCCGAGGTGACCAGGATGAGCCGCTCGTCGGCCAGGAACGGCTCCAGGCTCCGGGAGACGTAGCCCGGTTCGAGCAGGTCGTCGTCGCCCATCCAGCGGAAGAACTCCCCGCGCGCCCGCCGCAGCACCTCCACGAAGTTCCCGACCACGTGCAGGTCACGCGGCTGCCGGTAGTAGGCGATCCGGCTGTCCTGCCTCGCCAGCTCACGGCAGAGCTCCTCCGTGGCGTCGGTGGAGGCGTTGTCCGAGATCACCACCTCGATCTCGGCGTGGTCCTGGGCGAGCGCCGACCGCACGGCCGCCTCCAGGCGGTCCGCACCGTTGCGGACCGGGATTCCGATGGACACCAGCATCGCTTCTCCTCGAGGTCATCGCGCGCGGGCGGGAAGCAGCCGCACCAGGCGATCACTCACAATGTGGAACTGGTCGCGGGTCACCACGACCAGCACGTAGGCCAGCAGGCCGCCGCCGCCCGCCACGATGAGCTGGATCAGGGGGCTCCCCTGGGTCAGGATCGCCAGGCCCAGCATGACGGCCGCGCAGATCAGCGCTCCCGCCGCCGGGCGGACGAGTCCCGGCAGGGCCGGGGCGAGCCGTACCCCTGCCCGCTGCACGGCGAGCACGGCGAGCGGGAGGGCGACGAGCACGGCGGCGGCCGCCTGCCCGATCGCGGCGCCGCGGATGCCGTCGAGATGCGTGCCGACGATGACCGCCGGGATCATCGCCGCCGCGTGCCCGAGGTTCATCCAGACCGTCGAGCGGGTGGCGCCCTGCCCGTTGAGGACGTCGAGGGCGAAGGAGGTGAGCATGCGCACCACCATCAGGACCGCCAGGAACCGCAGCACCCCGGCGGCCAGCTCCCACTTCGGGCCGTAGATGAAGATGATCAACGGGTGCGCGAGCAGCGCCATGAAGACGGCCAGCGGCAGCACCATGGCGATGAGCAGCGGCACGGTTCGCTGCACGCCGAGCGACAGGGACTCCTCGTCACGTTCGGCCAGCCGGGAGAAGCCGGCGATCGACACCATGCGGATGGCGCTGCCGATGATGCCGGGCACCCAGCTCGAGACGTTGAAGGCCATCAGGTAGAAGCCCAGCCACGCGTCGCCCATGATGTTGCCGACGATGATGTAGCCCACGTTGAGCAGCATGATCTCCAGCGCGATCCCCGCCGCCGACGGGATGCCGAACCGCAGCAGCTTCGCCGCGATCTGCCGGTCGAACCCGAACCGGTAGGGCAGCCGCGCGTAGAGCAGCATGAAGACGCCGGTGACCACGGCCCCCACGAGCTGTCCCCAGGCGAAGCTGTACGCCCCCGCCCCGTTGACCGCCAGGATGATCGCCACGGGCGCGTTGACCAGGAAGCCCGCGAGGACCGCCTTGGCGTTCTTGCCCGTGCGGAACCAGCGCAACAGGGCCGCGCTGCGCACCGCCGTGACCGCCTCGACGAGGATGACCGCGGTGAGGATGCGCACCACGTCCGTGGCCTCCTCGCTGCCCGCCAGCATCGAGAAGTACGGCGCGCCGGCCCAGAAGATCCCGTACAGGCCCAGGGCGGAGATCATGGTCAGGGTCGTCGCCGTGGGCGCGATGTCCTCCAGCCGCCCACGCCACTGCACGACGGCCGACATGACGCCGACGTCCTTGACCACCATGACGAACTGGGTGGCCGCGAGCGCGACGGCGTAGACGCCGAAGTCCGCCGGCGCGAGGAGTCTGGCCAGAATCAGGCCGAGGATGAACGAGCCCGCGCGGGTGACCAGTGTGCCGAGAAAGCTCCACACGGCCCCTCGGCCCGCCTTACGCCCGATGTCGCTGATGTCCGGGCCCGGTTGCTCTGCCATGCCCGCCTTCCTAGCTTGGCTCGCTGATCCGCTCCAGCCAGATCTCCCGCCAGAACGGGACGAACGCGCGGGGGCAGTTGGACTTGTAGACGCCGTCGCAGATGATTCCTTCGAGCGCGATGCAGGGGTTCTTCATCTCCAGCATCTCGCCCGTCTTCTCGTCGATGCAGCGCTCGACTCGGGCGCTCACGCGGGCGACACGGCCGCACGAACGCGCCATGTCCTCCTCGAAGCCCAGCCCGCGGTTGAACCCCTTGGTGTTCAGCGTGGCGACGATCTCGTCCCTGGACTTGATCCGCACCAGCTCACCCGGCTGCAGGTCGGTCGTGCCCGTCGGCGTACGGCCGTCGTGCGGGCCCGGCCGGACGAAGCCCCAGGCCAGGCCGCCCTTGATGCGCAACCACTTCGGGAACTTCCTGGACAGGCGCTGGTAGCGGTTGAACAGCCCGAAGAAGAGCGTGCGGAGGGTCGGTCCGACCCCGGCGTTGCCCACCTGGATGTCGGTGACGTACTGCCTCATGTCACGGAACGGGAGGTGGTCCGGGGCGGCGCGCAGCAGCTCCGTGGCCTGGCAGCGGAAGCGCTCCTCGCCCTCCGGCCCCGGCTCCCTGTGGGTGTTGACCTCCAGGATCGGCAGCAGCGGCCGCTCGGGGCGGATGGCCGGCTCCGAGGTGGGCGGCCCGTCCACCCGCTTGAGCCAGGCGGTCTTCCAGTAGAGCAGGCAGGCGGTCTGGCAGCCGCCGTGGGCCGAGCCGTCGCAGCGGGAGCCCGTCAGATGGACGGCGTCCTCCATGCGCCGCATCCCGGTCATGGTCATCGTGTCGCAGAGCTTGTTGGCCACCTTGTGCACGGTGAGCCGTTGCCCGCAGAACCGCAGCATCTCCGGCATGAAAGGGAGGCTGTCCAGCTCACCCTTGTCATCGAGCGTGGCGAGGATCTCCTCCGCACTGAGGACCTCGACCACGTCGCCGACTTTCAGCGCCAGGTTCAACCCATCCACTCCTTCACCAGGCCCGCGTTCTGCAGGGCGTGTGCCGCGTCCGCTACTGCCTGGAACGGCAGGTTCGACCGTTCCGCGATGTCCAGGAGACTGTTCAGCCCGTCGGAAAGGCTCAACACCCACAACATCGCCATCTGCGCTTGCTTCGTGTCACTGCGCCCGCCGAGTGACCCGTACAGGCCACGGGTCCCCAGCTGGGGCTCGCCGTACGGGCTGAGGTTCTGGTAGCGGCGGTTGCCCTCCAGAACCCGCACGGCCGTCCACAGCGTCTCAAGGGTGTCCTCCATGGCCTCGGGACGCACGAAGTCGGGATTGTCGGCTGAGGTGTGATATTCCGGGTATCCGCCGTACGGTGTCCTGGTCAGCGAGCCGACGGCGAGGTTGAACCCCGGCGAGCAGTACTGCCGCTCGTCGTAGCCGTACGGGGAGAAGTCCAGGACGGTGTGCGGCCGGTCCTTCAGCACGTGCGCGAAGACCTGGTCGATCTCGGCGTCGCCGCGCCTGCTGCGCTTGTAGGTGATCGTGCCGCTGTCCCCCGCGCAGGCCATGGTCACGCCGTGCCTGATCCGGTCGGTGCGCTCCCGGTTGAGAGCGAGCCAGGCGATCGCGCCGATGGTGCCGGGCGCGAAGACGAACCGGTAGGTGTACCAGGGGTCGGACAGCCGCTGCGCCAGGGCGACGGCCACCGCCACCCCGGCCAGGTTGTCGTTGGCCAGCGAGGGATGGCAGACGTGGCAGGAGATCAGCACCTCCTGGGAGCTGCTGCCGCGGATCACGTGCTCGCCGTAGGTCAGGTGCCCGTCGGCCAGCGTGGAGTCGATCCTGACCTCGTACGGGCCGCCGGCCATCCCGTCCAGGGTGTTCTGGCTCAGGCAGAAGCCCCAGGTCTCGGCGTAGTAGCTGGTCCGGTACGGGATCAGGTCCGGCTGCTCGGGCAGGGTGTGCAGGTGCCCGCGCAGCTCCTCCAGGGACATCGTGACCTCGACCGGCACGCTGTATCCCACGACGTGCAGGTTGGAGTCCTGGAAGTCGACCACCTTGTTGCCCGCGGCGTCCTTGATGTAGGCGTCGCGGATGTTCCATTCCCGGGGGATCGTCCAGTCGAGGACCCTGGTCCCCGTCGGCACCTGGGTGATCTCCAGCGGGATCGACTCGCCGATGATCTCCAGGGTCTGCCGCAGTCCGGCGCCGGTGATGCTCCGGCACAGCGGGTAGAGCCGCCGTACCAGGTCGTGCATCTCCGCGCCGGTGGTGAGCGCGGTCATGGCCGCAGGGTGTCGTCGACGGTGCCCGCCTCGCGCCGGTCGGCGAGCCGCGCCAGTCTGGTGAAGCGGCGCTCGAAGTCCTGCTTGGTCAGACCGTGCTCGCGGTAGGCGTCGATCAGCTCCACCGCGCCCGCCTTGACCGTCCAGCGCGCCTCGTAGCCCAGCGCGGCCCTGATCCGGGAGAAGTCGACGCGGTAGGAGCGGGGATCGGAGCCCGTCTCGCCGGTGATGGTCAGCGTCGATCCGGGCACCGCGGCGACGACCTCGGCCGCGATCTCGGCGACGGTCACGTTGTTGACCTCGGTGCCCACGTTGAAGGCCGTCGCGTGCACGGCTTCGCGGGGCGCGACGAGAGCGGTCGCGAAGGCCTCGGCGATGTCCCTGGCGTGGACCAGCGGGCGCCAGGGGGTGCCGTCGGACAGCACCCGGACCTCGCCGGTCAGGTGCGCGTGGCCCACCAGGTTGTTCAGCACGATGTCTGCACGCAGCCTCGGGGAGAACCCGAAGGCGGTGGCGTTGCGCAGGAACACCGGCGTGAAGTCGTCGTCGGCCAGTGCGGCCAGGTCGTCCTCGACGCGCACCTTGGACTCGGCGTACGGCGTCACCGGGCGCAGCGGCGCGTCCTCGTCCAGCAGTTCCTCGCCGCCGGACGCGCCGTAGACCGAGCAGGTGGAGGCGTACAGGAAGCGGCGCACGCCCGCCTCCTTGGCCAGCCTGGCCAGCCGGACGGAGGCGTGATGGTTGATGTCGTACGTCAGGTCGGGCGCGAGCGCGCCGAGCGGGTCGTTGGACAGCGCGGCCAGATGGATCACCGCGTCGAATCCCGCCACATGTTCGGGACCCGCGTCACGCAGGTCCACCGCGTGCGTCTCGACCTTCCCGGGCTCGGGACCGAGCAGGCAGTCGGCGAACAGGCCGGAGTCCAGGCCGACCACCTCGTGTCCGGCCTCGGCCAGCATGGGAGCCATCACGCTGCCCAGGTAGCCCTGGTGGCCGGTGAGAAGTACCCGCATCAGTTCTCCAGATCGACGGTCAGCTTGGAAACGTGAAACGCCTCGGCATAACGCGCGTGGCACTCGATGCCGCGGATGCGGGCCAGGCCCAGGAACGCCTCGCGGTCGTACCAGGGCCGGTGCCGCTGGGAGGCGTAGTGGCGCTGGAGCAGCTCGACCTTCAGCTCCGCCACCTCCTCCGTGAGCGGCTGGAAGGCGGAGGGCGCGGCGAGGTCGCCGTCCCATTTGACGATCTCGTAGCCGAGCGTCAGGTGGTCGCGGAAGGCCGTGGGCACGAGCTTGGCCAGCCCGCGGTGGTCCTGGTGGGCGTCGCCCCGCCAGGGTGCGAAGATCAGGCCGGGCTCGGTGCGGCCGCGCAACTCCTCCACCGCGGCCTTGGCCTCCTCCCACCTGGCCGGCAGGTAGCCGTCGGGCAGCTTCAGCACGGTGACGCGGAGGTCCGCGCCCGGGCAGAAGTCCGCCAGCGCCGCGCGCTCCTCGTCCTCGCGCTCGGTGCCGCCGCCGGACAGCACCAGCGCGTCCACGCGGATGCCGGGGCGGGCGGCGCAGATCGTCAGCAGGCTGCCGCCGGCCCCGATCGCGAGGTCGTCACAGTGCGCGGCGAGCGCCGCGATGCCGGTGAGGCGCCCCGCGCGCAGGCCGATCACCGGGACCGTTCCCAAAGGGCCCACGGGCGCTCGCCCCGGGAGTAGGCCTCGTCCAGCTCCATCCGCTGGTTCACGGTGTCGGTCGGCCGCCAGTAGCCGCGGTGCGGGTAGGCCAGCAGGCGTCCGCGCTTGGCCAGCTCCGCGCAGCCGTCGGCGACCAGGTCGCCGTTCTCCGGGATGTGCTCGAAGACCTCCTGGGTCAGCACGAAGTAGCCGCCGTTGACCCACACCGGCATCTCGCTGACCGGCGAGATGCCGCCGATCAGGCCGTTCTCGCCGACCTCCACGCAGTGGAAGGTCTGGGACGGCGGCACGACCATCATCGAGGCGGCCGCGCCCGACTCGACGAAGCGGTCGATGATGTCGGGCAGCGGCGCGTCGGTGAGCACGTCCGCGTAGTTCGCGAGGAACATCTCGTCGCCGTCCAGGTGGTGACGGACGCGGCGCAGCCGTTCGCCGATCGGGGAGTTGGTCCCGGTCTGCACGAACGAGATGGACCAGTCGGAGATGTCGCTCGACAGCAGCTCGACCTTGCCGCCGCGTAACACGAAGTCGTTGGACGTGGCTTCCTGGTAGCCGAGGAAGAAGTCCTTGATGTGGTGGGCACCGTAGCCCAGGCACAGGATGAACTCCTTGTGCCCGAAGTGCGCGTAGTAACGCATGACGTGCCAGAGCAGCGGCCGCGGGCCGACGAGCGCCATCGGCTTGGGCACCTCGCCCGGCACACCCGTACGCATGCGTGTGCCGAAGCCTCCACAGAACAGGACAACCTTCACACGACCTCCAGGTGTGGGATCGGGAAGACCAGACGGCCTCCCCATTCGTGCACATAGGAGAGCTGAGCGGTGAGCTCTTCGCGCAGGTTCCACGGCAGGACCAGCACATAGTCCGGGCGATCCTGAGCGATGCGCTCCGGAGCGGCGATGGGGATCCGGGTGCCCGGAGTGAATCTGCCGTGCTTGTAGGGGTTGCGGTCAACCGTGTAGGCCAGCAGGTCCTGGCGGATGCCGCAGTGGTTGAGCAGCGTGTTGCCCTTCCCGGGCGCGCCGTACCCGACGACCGTCTTGCCCTCTTCGGCGGCGTCGATCAGGAAGCGGAGCAGGTCGCGGCGGACGCGTGCGACCCGTTCCGCGAAGCCGGCGTAGCCGGAGAGATCGTGGAGCCCGGCCGCCTTCTCCCGCGCGAGCACGTCGAGCACCCGATCGGACGGGTCCCCCGACGGCCGGGCCCACAGCCGGATGGATCCGCCATGGGTGGGCAGCAGCTCGACGTCCACCAGCGTCAGCCCGCCGGAGGCCAGCGCCCGCTGCGCGGAGGCGACCGTGTAGTACTGGAAGTGCTCGTGGTAGATCGTGTCGTACTGGTTCAGCTCCATGAGCGTGAGCAGGTGCTGGACCTCGATCGACACCCACCCGTCGTCGGCCACCAGGGCGCGCAGCCCCTCGGTGAAGCCGATCACGTCGGGGATGTGCGCGTAGACGTTGTTGGCCACGACCAGGTCGGCTGGACCGTTCTCGGCCCGCACCGCGGCGCCCGTCTCCGGCGTCAGGAACGCGGTGAGCGTCGGCACGCCCTTGTCCTTGGCCGCCTGTCCCACGTTGGCCGACGGCTCGATGCCCAGGCACCTGATGCCGCGCTCGACGACGTGCTGCAACAGATAGCCGTCGTTGCTGGCCACCTCGGCCACGAACGACGGCTTCAAACGTTCCACAGCGGAGTCGACGAACTGCCGTGCGTGTTCCACCCAGGAGGCGGAATAAGAGGCAAAGTAGGCGTATTCGGTGAAAGTTTCTTCCGGCGTGATCAGCGGCGGTATCTGAGCCAGCCAGCAACTGGTGCAGACCCGCAAGTGAAGTGGATAAGTGAGCTCGGGCTGGTCGAGCTGTTCCGCGGTGAGGAAGAGCTCACAGGGCGGGGTCGCCCCGAGATCCACCACACCGACCAGGTCGGCCGAACCACACAGCCGGCACGATGTCCTCAACAATGGGCCCCACCCGAAAATGACAAGATTTCCCCCTATGGCAAACCCACAGACGTACTTCGGGTGGGCGCCAAGGAGTGTTACAAGTATCTTCATGAAGCACCTGAGCATCAGTGGAGCACTTGTCTACACCCCCCGCATCCACAGCGATCCGCGGGGCGACTTCCTGGAAAGTTTCCGCGCCGCCGACCTGCGGGAGGCGCTGGGGCAATCGATGGACCTCGCGCAGGTGAACTGTTCGGTCTCCAAACGCGGCGTGCTGCGCGGCGTCCACTTCGCCGACGTCCCCCCGGGGCAGGCCAAATACGTCATGTGCGTCTCGGGCGAGGTGCTGGACGTCGTCGTGGACGTGCGCGTGGGCTCGCCCACCTTCGGTCAGTGGGAGGCGGTGCGGCTGAACGACGTGTCGCGCTGCGGGATCTACCTCTCCGAGGGCCTGGGGCACGCCTTCATGGCCCTCAGCGAGTCGGCCACCGTCGTCTACCTCTGCTCCACCACGTACGATCCGGCGCGCGAGCACGGCGTCCACCCGCTGGACCCGGATCTCGGCATCGAATGGCCCCTCGACGGGGAGCCCATCATCTCCGCGAAGGACGCCGCGGCGCCCACGCTCAAGCAGGCTCAGGAAGCGGGGATACTCCCGTCGTGGTGAGCCTCGTGATACCGGCCCACAACGAGGCCAAGGTGATCGGCCGATTGCTGGACGGCCTGCTCCGGGAGGCCGCGCCCGGCGAGTTCGACGTCGTGGTGGTGGCCAACGGCTGCACCGACGGCACGGTCGCCGCGGCGCAGCCGTACGACGTCCGCGTCCTGTCGACGCCGGTCCCCTCCAAGCGCGAGGCGCTGCGGATGGGCGACGAGGCCGCGCGCGGATATCCCCGGCTGTACGTGGACGCCGACATCGAGCTGAGCACCGCCTCCGTCCGCGCGCTGGCCGACGTGCTGGCCGCGCCGGACGGGCCGCTCGCCGCCGCGCCCGAACGGGAGCTGGCGCTGGCCGATCGCCCGTGGCCGATCCGCGCCTACTACGCGATCTGGACACGGCTGCCGCACGTGCGCGCCGGGCTGTTCGGCCGGGGCGTCATCGCGGTGAACGACGAGGGCAACGCGCGGATCCGTGCCCTGCCGCCGGCGATGGCCGACGATCTGGCGGCGTCGCTGGCGTTCGGACCGGACGAGCGCGTGATCGTGACCGGCGCCCGTGCGGTGATCCAGACTCCACGCACCGTCGCCGACCTGATGCGCCGCCGGGTGCGTGCCACGACCAGCGTGAGCGAGCTGGAGCAGACCTCGGCCACGGCCGGGGAGCGCACGGGCCTGCGGGATCTGCTGGCCATCGTGGCCGCAGAGCCGCGCCTGGTGGGCGCGGCGGTCGTCTTCGCCCTGGTGGCCGTGCTGGCCAGGCGGCGAGCCGCCCGCGCGATCCGCGCGGGCGACTACACCACCTGGCTGCGTGACGAGAGCAGCCGGGGTTAACCGACCGGCGTGTTCATGTCGGTGGTGATCTCGGCCGCGGTGAGTGCCTTGTTGTAGACGCGGACCTCGTCGACGAGACCGCTGAAGTACTCACCCGAACCGCTGTTGCCACCGATCCGCAACGGACTCGTCCCGGTACGCAGGTTGCCACCCGTCGGATTCGTGGCCACCTGCGTGCCGTTCACGAACATCCGCAACGTCGACCCGTCATACGTCGCCGCCACATGACTCCAGGTGTTCAACGGCAGATTGCTCGCCGCCGGCGCGTTCGCCCCCGACGAGGTGTAGATGAACGCCGCCGGACCACTGCTGCCACTGCCCATGATCGCGTAGGCCAGATCGGCGCCGAACTCCTTCATCAACACCGTCCGCCACCCCGAAACGCTGGTGGGCCGCACCCACGCCTCCAGCGTCATCCCGCCGGTCAACCGCAACGACGCCGAATCGGCCACCGTCACCCAGCTCGACGTGCCGTTGAACGACAGCGCCTGGCCGTACTTGCCGGCCGACCAGGTCGCCGCGGTGGCCGTGCCGTTGTTGCCGTTGCCGGAGGCGTCGGCGACGGCGGTGCCGTTGCCCGCGTTCATCCCGTAGGCGGCCACCAGCCCGCTGACCGTCGGCGGCTGGGTAACGACGGCCGACGCCTCGTTGGACGACGGGCTGGTGTTGCTGGACCCGTCGAAGGCCACGACGCGGTAGTAGTACGTGCCCGCCGCCACGCCCGAGTCGGTGAACGAGGTGCTCGCGGTCGAACCCACCTGGTTGGCGCCGGACGGGGTGAACCCGGCGGTGGCGGACCTGTGAACGGTGTACCCGGTCACCGCCACGTTGTCGGTCGAGGCCGTCCAGGTCAGCTGGGCACTGCCCGGGCCGCCGGTCGCCGCCAGCGAGCCAGGCGCGGTGGGCGCCTGGGTGTCGGGCGGTCCCTGCTGGCCGACGGGGGTGTTCATGTCGGTGGTGATCTGCGCCGCGGTGAGTGTCTTGTTGTAGACGCGGACCTCGTCGATGAGACCGCTGAAGTACTCACCCGAACCGCTGTTGCCACCGATCCGCAACGGACTCGTCCCGGTACGCAGGTTGCCACCCGTCGGATTCGTGGCCACCTGCGTACCGTTCACGAACATCCGCAACGTCGACCCGTCATACGTCGCCGCCACATGACTCCAGGTGTTCAACGGCAGATTGCTCGCCGCCGGCGCGTTCGCCCCCGACGAGGTGTAGATGAACGCCGCCGGACCACTGCTCCCGCTACCCATGATCGCGTAGGCCAGATCGGCGCCGAACTCCTTCATCAACACCGTCCGCCACCCCGAAACGCTGGTGGGCCGCACCCACGCCTCCAGCGTCATCCCGCCGGTCAACCGCAACGACGCCGAATCGGCCACCGTCACCCAGCTCGACGTGCCGTTGAACGACAGCGCCTGACCGTACTTGCCGGTCACGCTCCACGCGGTGTTCGCCGCCGTGCCGTTGTTGCCCTTGCCCGAGGCGTCGGCGACCGCCGCGCCGCCGCCCTCGTCCATCGCGTAGGCGGCCACCAGGCCGTCCGGCGCCTGTGCCCGCTGGTAGGTCGCGGTGTAGGTCGCCGCTGTGGCGGGCGCGGTGAGGTTGTGGTTGGCCGCGCCGCCGTCGGCCCAGGAGGTGAACGTGTGGCTGAAGCCGTCGGCGCTCTGCGGCGAGGGCGCGGAGACCGAGTTGTGGGAGCCCACGATCACCGTCCGGGTGAAGGGGGCGACGGTCTGCTCGCTGTTGAAGCCGAGCTGCAGCCCGGCGGGCGAGGTCTGGAAGGTCAGGTTCACCGTCTTCGGCTGGAGTGTCACGCTCTTGATGTCGGTGAGGCCGTGCGCGTCCGTCACGGTCAGCCTGAGCTCCAGGTGAGCGGGATATTCGTGGTCCGGGGCGGCGAAGGACCCGCTCGTCCCGGTGAACGTGGTGATCTCGTGCTCGTGGCAGGTGCTGGGGCAGTGGTGCATGATCAGCTTCCAGGCCATCCGCGCCCCTGGGATCGTGCCGTCCTGGGCGTCCGTGCCGGTGCCGGAGAACGCGATCGTGTCCCCGACCGCCCAGGTGAGGGCGGACGACGGGGAGTTGATGGTCGCGGTCGGCGCCGTGTTGTTCACGTTGACCGTGACGGTGGCGTCTCCCAGGCCGCCGCGCCCGTCATCGGCGCGCAGCTTCACCACGTAGGAGCCCGGCTGGGTGTAGGTGAAGGACGGGGTGGCCGAGGTGGAGTCGTCGAAGTCGCCGTCGCCGTCCAGGTCCCACCGGAAGGTGAGCGGGTCGCCGTCGGCGTCCGCGGATCCGGCGGAGGTGAAGTTCACGGTGACCGGTGCGTTGCCCGACGTGGCGCTCGCGCCGATGACCGCGGTCGGCGGGGTGTTGTTGTAGAGGTAGCGGATGACCTGCCCGTTGCTGAAGTCGACCGCGAAGAGGTCTCCGCCCGGGCCGGTCTGCAGCTCCACGGCGGGGATGCCCGAGTCGAACGTGGTGATGGTGGACGTGTCGGGCAGGCCGCCCGCCCCCTTGGTCATCACCCAGACGCACGACCGGCTGTAGTCGGAGAAGAACATCGCGCCGTCGTAGGCGTCGGGGTAGGGGCCGCCGGTGTAGAAGGCCACGCCGCTGGAGGACGAGCCGCCGGACGGGCACGGGTCGTTCGGCGCGGGCTTGGAGCTGTGGCTCCAGGCGAAGTACGGCTGGGCGTGCGCCGCGGCCCCTTCCGCGTAGAGGTTCTCGCAGAGGGTCAGATTGAGGTTGTCGTAGCCGCCCTGCCTGGCGGCGCCCTCGTAGCAGGGCCAGCCGAAGTTCCGCACCGGGCCGGTGGGGTCGGCGATCCGGTTGATCTCCTCCCACGTGTTCCAGCCGACTTCACCGGCCCAGACCTCGCCGGTGCCCGGCCGGATGGTGAAGCGGAAGGGGTTGCGCTGGCCGTAGGCGATGATCCTGGCCACGTTGGGGTCGCTGCTGCCGGCGTTCGGGTTGCCGGGGGCGGCCGCGCCGGTGTCCGGGTTGATCCTGATGACAGTGCCGTTGAGTGCCGCGGGGTCACCACCGGTGCGCGGGTCCTGCGAGCGCAGCGCGCCCCCCTCGGCGGCCGGCGGGGTGAGCGCCGTGCCGACCGGCGACGGCGGGTCGCCGCACGGGTTGTCCGGGGTGACATCGGAGCCGGTCAGGTTGTCCTGGCCGTAGTCGGCGAAGTTGAAGCTGGCACCGTCGCCGCCGCTGGCGTACAGCATGCCGTCGGGGCCGAACTTGAGATCGCCGACGGAGTGGCTGGGGTGCTGCTGGCACCAGTCGGTGATCAGCGGGGTCTCGACGACCGAGCCGCCCGAGGGCGCCAGCGACGATAAGCGCCCGGTGATGAGGCAGCCGTCACCGGTGGCGCCGGGCGGGGTCGGGCAGGGGTCGGCGCTCACGCCTGCCGTACCCCAGCGTGGCGCGGTGCCGCCGGGCACCGCGTCGTAGGCGTACAGGACGTAGATGCGCGGGTCGGCCGGGAAGTTCGGGTGCAGGGCCATGCCGAGGAGCCCGCGGTCCCAGAAGTTGTGGACCTGCGTGCGCAGGTCGGCGTAGATCGCCGGTGTGGTGTCGCTGATCGAGTCGAAGACCTTGATCAGGCCGCTCTTCTCGGCGACGAACACCCGGCCGTCCGAGGCGAACTCGATGTTGGTCGGGTTGGTCAGCCCGCTGAAGACGACCTGTTTCTGGAAGCTGCCCGGCAGCGCCTGCGCGGCGGACGGCGCGACGAGCGCCAGGCCGGTGGTGAGCAGCAGGACGGAAAGGAGTGCATGGCGAAGCCGCCTCAACATGTGGAACCCCCTTGAGCCGAAACTCCCCCGAGCCCTGAACTTGATCTATCGCACCGAATCAGGCGGAAGTCACGAGGGCTGTCCACAAGTGGACAGCCACGCGTACAGCAACCACCCCAGCTCGTACGGCCGGCACTCCCGATCGACGGCTACGGGCGGATAGATCCGGTCCAGCACGCCCAGGCGCATCCCCTGATGCACTCCCGTCGCCACCGCCCGCACCCCGCGCACCAGCTTGCGGGGATCCGCCCTGGCCTCCTTGCGCCACGTCAGGGCGAGCTCTTCGAGCACGAAGGCGGGCCGTTCGATCATCCAGTCGAGCCCCTTGGAGATCTCCGCCACGTAGGCGGTGCCTCCCGCGTCGGCCAGGTCGAGCAGCGCCATCGGCCCCATCGACAGCTGATGGACGCTGTAGACCGGATAGCCCTCGACCACCGACCCGGTGCGGGCGTCGTAATGCCACCACCACTCCCCCTGCGGGCCCTGCGCGTGGCAGATGCCCTCCGCCACCTGCTCGGCCGCGCGCAGCGCCTCGGCGTCTCCGGTGGCGGCGTGCAGCCTGGCCAGCGCCTGCAGCGGGTAGACCTGGTCGGCGAAGCAGCCCACGTGGGCGCGGTACCGGGGGACCAGCGGCCCCTTCCCGAGCGCGTGCGGGTAGAGCCGGTTGCCCGCCAGCCCGCCCAGCAGCCGCTCGCGGGCGCGCTCGGCCCGGCCGTCGGTCACCCCGGCCGCGACCAGGGCGGCCAGCGCCCACGCCGCCTCGACGGTGTAGATCTGGGCACCCGTGTCCAGCTCCGCGAGCCGGCTCAGCGCCAGATCCAGATCGGCGTGCCCGGCCTCCGCGGCCGCCCAGCAGATCAGCGCGGCGTCGCCCGTCCCCGTCACCTCCGGCAGCCGTTTGACCAGGTTGCCCACCAGGTCGAGGAGGCTGTCACCGGCCAGGGCCGCCCGCTGCCGCTGCTCCGTCAGGGTCCCCACGCCGAGCGCGACGATCGCCGAGTAGCGGATGCTGCGCCCTTCCGGCACCGCCGTCCACGTCCCGTCGGCGTTCCGGCGACCGCGGCGGGTGAACACGAACTCGCCGTCGGCGTAGCCCGGCGGCAGCCCGCGCACGGACAGGTCCACCATGCCCGTCACGAAGTCCTGATGTCCGGAGCTCAGCAGAGCGATCCGGTGATCCGTCACGTCGTCTCCTCGATCCTGCGTTTGACACCGACCCGCTCCCGGAGCACCAGGAGCAGGAATCTGCCGTTCGTCCGCACGTAGCGCGGACCGAGCCGCAACGGCTCCTGCAGCATGCGGTAGAGCCATTCCAGGCCCAGGCGCTGCCAGCGCAATGGGGCCCTGCGGGTGTGCCCGGCCAGCACGTCGAACGAGCCGCCCACGCCGTGGATGATCCGCGTCCGGGTGCTCTCGCCCCACTCGCGGATGAAGATCTCCTTCTTCGGGGAGGTGATGCCGAGGAACAGCAGGTCGGCCTGGGATGCGGCGATCTCGGCGGCGACCTCGGCCGAGTCCTCCACCGCGAAATAGCCGTTGCGCGACCCGGCGATCGCCAGCCCCGGATAGCGCTGCCGTACCTCTGCCAGCACCCGGGCCAGCACCTCGTCGGTCGCGCCGAGGAAGTAGGCGCGGTAGCCGCGCCGGTCCCCCTCGGCCATCAGCTCGGTGAACAGGTCGATGCCCGCCACCCGCTCGGGAAGCCGGTGACCGAGCATGCGCGCAGCCCAGACCACCGCCTGCCCGTCGGCCAGCACGAGATCGCTGTCGAGCACGGACTGCCGTAACTCGGCGTCCGCACGCATGTTGACCACCTTGGCGGCGTTCACCACGCCGATGGTGAGCCTCCTGTTCTCCGAGACCGCCGCCACGCACCGCGCGATCACCTCACGCATGGTGAGGGCGTCCAGTGTGGTGCCGAGTATCGTCTTCCTGGAGGCCTGCTCCGGCAACCTCGTCATCCATCCCCCTGGGTGTCCATGACATATCGGTTCCGGCTCAGGAAACGTGACATCACGGGAGGACCAGCTCGGTGAGCGTCGCGCGGTGGTCCGTCCGGGGCACCCGCAGGGTCTGGAAGCTCCGGATCGCGATCCGGCGGTCGGCCAGCACATGATCGATGGCCACCTTCGGGAACAACCGCGGCTGCTCGTAGTAGGGCCAGGTCATGGACAGCCCCTTTCCGGTGACGTCGGCGGCGTCCCGGTAGCCGGTGGCGATCAGGTCGCGCAGCACCGCGTGGTCGAGGGTGGAGTTGAAGTCTCCGGCCAGCACCCGCGGGCGCCCTCCGGCGGGTGGCAACGCCCGGATGCTCGACGCCCAGCACGCCGTACGCCAGCCCTCTGAGGGCGCGCACGCGTGGACCGCGACGAGGTCCACCTCCCGCCCGCCCGGCAGGGTGACGACGGCCGGAAGGTGGCGCGGGCTGTCCTCGAAGGCCGGGGCCGCGATCGGCGCGTCCCCCGGCCGCAGCGGGTAGCGCGAGTAGATCGCCGCGCCCTGGGAGTCCTCCCCCGGCAGGACGATCCGGTACGGCAGCAGCCGCCCCAGCCCGAGCTCCTCCACCCGCTTCCGCATGAGGCCGGTGAACTCCAGCAGGTGCAGCACGTCGGGCCGGTCGCGCTCGACCGCGTCGACCAGGTCGGGCGGCAGCACGGAGGAGTGCAGCAGGTTGACGGCCATCACCCGCAGCACCGGGCCCCCGGCGGGCGGGTTGCCCTCCGGGATCGCGCGCGGCAGCACGATGACCGCGAAGGCGGCGGTCACGACCAGCGCGGCCACCAGCAGCGCCCCGGAGCGCAGGAAGACCGCGAAGCCCAGCGGCACCAGCGTGAGCACGGCCGCGTAGGGAGTGAACGACACCAGCTGGGACCAGACGAACTTCGGCTCCCATCCGCACAGGCGCAGGCCCGCCCACCCGGCCAGGCCCGCCACCATGCACCACAGCATCGAGTCCCTCAGGCGACGCTGCACCGGCGTCCACGCATCAGCACCGGCCAGGCCGCGTGCAGCGCCGCCCGCCAGTGCCGGATCGGCTCCCCCCTGGTGTGCGCGAGCACGCTGTAGGCCGGCCGCTTGGCCGGGCGGGGGAAGGCCTCGCTGGTCACGGGGCGCACGCGGTCCGGGTCGGCGCCGAGCAGGCTGAAGATCTCCTTGGCGAACCCGCACCAGGTGGTCTCGCCCGCGCTGGTGCCGTGGTAGACGCCCGGCGGCAGGTCCGACCGGGCCAGCCGCACGAGGTAGTCCGCCAGGTCGGCCGCCCAGGTCGGCTGGCCGTGCTGGTCGTCCACCACGTCGACCGTGGGCCGCTCGCCCGCCAGCCGGATCATGGTCCGCACGAAGTTCGCGCCGCCCGCCCCGTAGAGCCAGGCACTGCGCACCACGTACTGCCCGTGCTCCAGCGCCGCGTACTCCCCGGCGAGCTTGCTCCGCCCGTACGCGTTGATGGGCCCCGTCGGCGCGTCCTCCGGGTACGGCACCACGCCGTCCCCGCCGAAGACGTAGTCGGTGGAGACGTGCACCAGCCGCGCCCCCGCCCGCTCGCAGGCCTCGGCCAGCCAGCGCACCGCATGCCCGTTGACCGCCAGCGCCTCCGCCTCGCTGGCCTCGGCGTCGTCCACCGCGGTCCAACCGGCGCAGTTGATCACGACTCTCGGCCGGTAGGCGGACACGAAGTCACGCACCGCGCGCCTGTCGCGCAGGTCCAGCTCGGCCCGGCCGAGTGCGAGCACCGGCTCCCCGGTCAGTGCCGCCCTGTCGAGGACGTCGGCGGCGAGCATGCCGCCGGCGCCCGTGATGAGCCACCTCATGCCGCCTCCCGGCATAACCGATCGATCACGAGGTCCACCAGTCCCGGTGCTCGGCGTACCAGCGGACGGTGTCCTTCAGCCCCTGCTCGAACGGGATCTCCGGCCGGTAGCCGAGCGCCCGCAACTTCGAGTCGTCCATCGAGTACCTGCGGTCGTGGCCCTTGCGGTCCTCGACGTACTCGACCGCGTCCCAGCCCCTGCCGCAGGCCTGCAGCAGGCGGCCGGTCAGCTCCTTGTTGGTCAGCTCGGCCGTGCCCGCGATGTTGTAGACCTCGCCCGGCTCGCCCTTCTCGGCGACCAGCCGGATGCCGGCGCAGTGGTCCTGTACGTGGATCCAGTCGCGGACGTTGCCGCCGTCGCCGTACAGGGGGACCTTCCGGCCGCGCATCAGGTTCGTGAGGAACAGCGGGATGAGCTTCTCCGGGTACTGTCTCGGCCCGTAGTTGTTGCCGCACCTCGTGATCGAGACGTTCAGGCCGTAGGTGATCGCGTAGGCCCGGGCGACCAGGTCGCCGCCGGCCTTCGACGCCGCGTACGGCGAGCGCGGGCGCAACGGCGCGTCCTCGTCCCACGAGCCGATGTCGATGGACCCGTACACCTCGTCGGTCGACACCTGGACCACCTTCGGCACCCCGGCCTCCAGGCACGCCTGGAGGAGGGTCTGGGTGCCCAGCGTGTTGGTGCGCATGAAGTCGGCGGCGCCCTCGATAGAGCGGTCCACGTGCGACTCGGCCGCGAAGTTCACCACGAGGTCGTGGCCGGGGACGACGCTCCTGAGCAGCTCGGCGTCGCAGATGTCCCCGTGCACGAACTCGTGCCGCACTCCTTCGAGGTTGGCCCGGTTGCCGGCATACGTGAGCTTGTCCAGCACCGTGACGTACATGTCGTGCAGATTGCGGACGAAGTGCGAGCCGATGAAGCCCGCACCGCCCGTCACCAGGATCCGGGTCATGAACTGATCTGTACCTTGCTGTGATCGCCCAGCACGAGACGGTGGGCTCTGGGCGTGTTGGGTGCCGGGGTGACCTCGACGTCGTGGCCGATCAGCGACGACTCGATGCGGCCGACCCCGGCGATGGAGGCCCTGGGCAGCACGATCGAATACTCGATCTCGCTGCCGGTGACGGCGCAGTCGGCGCCGATGGAGGTGAAGGGGCCGACGTAGCTGTCACGGATCCGCGCGCCCTGGCCGATGATCACCGGGCCGACGATCCTGGACCGCTCGACCACGGCCCCCTCCGCGACGACCACCCGGCCCACCAGCTCGCTGGCGCCGTCCACGTGCCCGCGTACGCTGGGCTCGACCGACTCCAGGACCAGCCGGTTGACCTCCAGCATGTCGGTGACGTTGCCGGTGTCCTTCCAGTAGCCGGAGATCACCGAGGACTCGACGCGCAGGCCCGCCTCGATCAGCCACTGGATCGCGTCGGTGATCTCCAGCTCGCCCCGCCACGACGGTTTGAGCTCGGCCACCGCCTCGTGGACGGCCGGGCTGAACAGGTAGACGCCGACCAGCGCCAGGTCGCTCTTGGGACGGGCGGGCTTCTCCTCCAGCCCGACCACCCGGCCGGAGGCGTCGAGCTCGGCCACCCCGAACTGGCGCGGGTCGCCGACCCTGGTGAGCATGATCTGGGCGGCGGGTCGCTCGCGGGTGAACCTGTCCACCAGGTCGTTGATGCCGCCCACGACGAAGTTGTCGCCCAGGTACATGACGAAGTCCTCGTCGCCCAGGAACTCCCTGGCGATCAGCACGCCGTGCGCGAGCCCGAGCGGGGCCTCCTGCCGCAGGTACGTGACCTGCAGCCCGAAGGCCGAGCCGTCCCCCACGGCGGCCTCGATCTCGGCGTGGGTGTCGCCGACCACCAGGCCGAGCTCCCTGATCCCCGCCGCCGCGATCGCCTCCAGCCCGTAGAAGAGGACCGGCTTGTTCGCGACCGGCACCAGCTGCTTGGCCGAGGTGTGCGTGATGGGCCGGAGCCGTGTGCCCGACCCCCCGGCGAGCACGAGTGCTTTCACCGCTAGTAAGCCCCTTCTCCACGGGTGACGACGGACCAGGTCTTCCAGAGGATCTGCAGGTCGAGGATGAGCGACCAGTTCTCCACGTACCGCAGGTCGAGGCGTACGGACTCCTCCCAGCTCAGGTCGGAGCGGCCGCTGACCTGCCAGAGGCCGGTCATGCCGGGCTTGACCACCAGGCGGCGGCGGACGTCGGCGCCGTACTTGCCCACTTCCTCCGGCAGCGGCGGGCGGGGGCCGACCAGGGACATCTCGCCTCGGAGCACGTTCAGCAGCTGCGGCAGCTCGTCGAGCGAGTATTTCCGCAGGAAAGCGCCTACCCGAGTGATTCTTGGATCGTTCCTAATCTTGAAGAGCACCCCGTCGAACTCGTTCGCGTCCAGAAGTGCGCTCTTGAGCCGCTCCGCATCCACCACCATCGTACGAAATTTCACGACACGGAACTCTTTGCCGCTTTTGCCGACCCTGGTCTGGTGGAACAGCGCCGGCCCGTGGCTGCTGAGGCGGATCACCAGCGCGATGGTCAGCAGCGGAAGCGCCAGGAGCAGCAGGGCGGCCGCCGCGACGAGGCGGTCGAACACGGTCTTCGCGACCTGCTTGGTACCGTCGAACTCGGGATGCTCCAGGTGCAGGAGCGGCATCCCCGCGACCGGCCGGATGCTGATGCGCGGCCCGGCCACGTCCATGAGCGCGGGGGCCACGAAGAGGTCCGTGCGCGCGGTCTCCAGGCTCCAGGCCAGCCGGCGCAGCGCGGCCCCGTCCAGCTCCGGGCAGGCCAGCACCGCCACCGCGTCGGCCTGCACGCGCTCGACCACCTCGGCCACGTCGCCGAAGGAGCCGAGCACGGGGATGCCGTCGAGATCGATGTCCAGCACGCTGTCCATCGCGCTGTCGGGAAGGCAGGCTCCCACCACCTGCATTCCGTGATGCGGCTGCCGTCTGAACTGCATCACCAGGTCGAGAATCGACTCCCGGTGCCCGACCGCGATCACCTGGCGCGTGTAGTCGCCCACCGCTCTCCTGCGGTGGAGACGTTTACGCATCCGGTAGCGGAAGTACAGCGTGGACAGCAGCGCCAGCGGCAGCATCGCCATCACGAAACTGCGCGCGACCGCGGTCTGCGTCGCGTAGGCCAGGATGGCGACGGTCGCCATCAGACCGATACCGCCGTTGAAGACGGCCTTGAACTCGTCCGTTCCCTCGCCGTTGGCGCGCTGGCGGTACGCGCCGCCCATCATGAGCGCGACGGGCCAGGCGATGATCAGGCCGAGTCCGAGCATGAACTCGACCCACGGAATGAACACCCCGGCGATGAGCCGGATGCCCAGCACGCAGACGCATGCCAGCAGTGCGCATGTCGTGTCCCCGCCTAACAGGAGCCGTAGGTACGCGCGCGTCCAGATGCTCGACGCGCGTCGTGGCACGGCCCCGAGGAGCACGACAGCGGACTCCCCAGTCCCCACCCTCATAGCACCACCCTGAAACTCTGTGCACCGCGATAACAGGACGTTCCTTGAACCACATGGGTTGACATGTCCCACGCACAATCAAGGGCGGCGGCCCCCACTAAAGAGTAAAGATCCATTCCAGTACGGGGAATAACGTCCAATGTCCACAATCGGACGACGCCTCAGCAGCAGAAGGGCTTGACGGAACGATCCATAAGTGCAGCGGCCTGGCGCGCAAAATGTGCGGTTTACGGGGATATTTCGGCAGGTTGCCGCCGAATGAAGCGGCTAGTCGTACTCCAGGTCCGGCAATGCGGACGGCGGATCGGGACTGCGCCAGACGACCACAACCCCGTCATGCGTGGAGTCGGCGGCCAGCGTCAGCCGATCGAGGTCGAAGTCCGGCAGATAGCGCAGCCGCGCCAGGAAGGTGGCGTCCGTGGCCGAACGCGGCACGACACAGCCCTCGCCGTCGCGGTCGAGCAGGATGTAGAGGACGTCTTCCCCGGCTTCGGTGACGACACGGACCTCCACCACGTCCTCCCAGGCGAGAGCCTCGACGCTACCGTCCGCGTAGTGACGGGTGACGCCCTCTTCCGTGACATATACGTAGGAGTCCGGCATCGGATTGCCGTGCATGGGCGCGATTCTTGCGAGTTCAGGGGCTGTCCCGCAAGGGTTCGCACACAATGGTGCGGTTGACCCCCTCAGTGGCCGCCCCAGGAGTGGCTGAGATGCGCGGCCACCGCCGCCCTGGCCGCGTCCTGCGGGCCGTCGGCGATGGCGTCGAGCAGCTCGCGATGCTCGCGGACCAGGACCTCCCGGTCCGTGTAGACCTCCCGGAGCCGCACCAGCCCCAGCCGCGTCTCCGCCGCCAGGACTCCGTAGAGCCGTTCGAGCCGGGGGCTCCCGACGGCCTCGATCAGTGCCTGGTGCATCGCCATGTGCTCGGCCACGCTCTCTGACCAGGGCGCTTCGGCGGGCAGGGCCGCCATCCGGTGCAGGGCGGCCTCGGCGCCCGGAATCCGCCGCCCGGCCACGGCCTGCGCCATGAGGTCCTCGAGCGGCCTGCGTACGTACATGAGATCGTCGAGGTCCGAAAGGGTCACCTCGGGGACATAAGCGCTGCGGTTGCGCTCGCGCCTCAGCAGCCCCTCGTGGACGAGGCTCGCCAGCGCTTCCCGCACGGTCGGCCTGGCGACGCCGTACGAGGCGGCGATCTCCTGCTCGGGCAGCGGGGTGCCGGGCCGGATCTCGCCGGAGAGCACCCTGCTGCGCAGGGCGTCGGCGAGCGCGCCGACGGTGGAGACGGGTCTGAGCGGCAACGTCACGGCTGCGACTCTAGCTCCCTTTCCGGGACAAGCTCTTGGTCGCGTACCCTCTCCGGGATCGCCACGGCCACCAGGCTCAGCGCGAGGAGCACCAGGCCGGCGATCGAGATCGGGGCCAGCCGCTCGCCGAGCACCACCAGGCCGAGCAGCGCCGCGACGGCCGGCTCCGCCAGGGCCAGCGTGGCGGCCGTGGCCACCGGCGTGGTCCGCAGGCCCCTGCCGTACAGGAAATAGGACAGGGCCGTGGTGCCGAGGCCCAGGTAGACGACGGCGAGCAGCCCGCGCGGCTCGCCCGTCCAGGCGACCCCGGTCACCAGGAGGACGGGGAGCATGATCAGCGCCGCACCGCCGAACATGACCCCCATCACCGCGTCGGACTCGGCCCCGCGGCCGATCGCCCGTGCGGCCATGACCGCGTAGAAGGCGTAGAGCAGGCCACCGAGCAGCGCGAACAGCACCCCCGAGAGCGTCCGCCCGCCGGTCTCGGCCCCGCCTCCCACAATGAGCGCGGCGCACCCGCAGATGGCCGCCGCGGTCGCCACGGCCCACCGCCCGCTCGGCCGGTGACCGTGCAGGAGCCAGGACAGCAACCCCGTGAAGACGGGCCCGCTCCCGATCGCGACCACGGTGCCGATGGCGACCCCCGTGCGGCCGACGGCCGCGAAGAAGCAGAGCTGGTACGCGGCCACCGCGACGGCGGCCAGCAGCAGGCTCGGCCTGATCGCCTTCCTGACGCCGGCCCCGGCCACGAGCGCGAGCGCCGTCCCCCCGATGACCAGCCGCGCGGCGGCCAGCGCGACGGAGTCGGCGGAGACGAGCAGTCCTGCCGTCCCGGCCGTGCCCCAGAGCACGGAGGCAGCGACAACGGCGAGTGGTCCCTTTCCCATGCTTGCCATTGTCTGACAATTAGACAATTTCGTCCAGTTGCTGGTCGATCAGCCGCCCTGCCGGGGCCACCACCTCCCCCGCGTAGTCGTCGAGCACGGCCAGGGCGTCGTGGAGGTCCGGCACGCTCTTGCGCGGCAGCTCGAACAGCGTCTCGTCCTCCGCGGTGATCGCCCCCTCGATGTGGAAGGCGCCGCCGGAGACGGCGATGGAGACCTCGAAACGGACCTCGCGGCCGTCGGGCAGCGTGAGGTTGTTGCCGACGCGGGCGCCCGCGGGCGGGAGGAAATAGGAGAAGGGCTCGCTTCTGACGAACGGGTGATGTAATTCCGCGAGCATCCCTGACGCCCGGCTCAGGGCTTCCAGGAGACCGGCCGCGGCCAGACTCTCGCTGTCCACCCAAGAAAGGGTAGATCAGCGGGCCGACAAGTGGCCATTCGTTCCGCTGTTGCCCGTGTACTGAGAGCGGTGAGGGTGGGCCAGCCGCACTCTCAGGAGGTCGTGTCGGAAGTAGTACAGGCCGCCCACTTTCCGGAACACGCCTCGCCGGTAGCCGTCCGCCAGGAGCGCCGAGGTCGCCCGCTTCCTTGGCGCGCTCGAGCACGCATGCGGACAATAGCGCGACGCCACCCGCTCGGCGTCACTCGCCGGTCTGGAGCGGCGGGTCGGTCGCCAGGCGGGCGTGGCGTTCGACGTCGTGGCGGACGCCCTCGTGACGGAGCCTGCCGCGTTCGATGCCCTCCGGCCGGAACCCGGCCTTGGTGGCGACCCGGCACGACGCCGGGTTGTTGACGCGGTGCCCCAGCTCCAGCCGGTAGAGCCCCAGCTCGCCGAACGCCCACCGCGCCAGCTCCCCGGTGGCTGCCGCGGCGATGCCGCGCCCTCTGGCCTCGGGCACCACCCAGTAGGACACCCAGCCGGTGGCGTGCTCGTCGAGGCGGGACACCGCGACGTTGCCGACCACCCGCTCACCCTCGGGGCCCTCGACCGTGACGGCGAACGCGTGACCCACCCCCTGCCAGGCGGTGATCCACCCGGAGGCGTCCTTGAGCGTGACGACGGGCCAGGACGCCTGCGTCCGGAGGTCCGGCGCCTGAAACGCCCTCAGCACGACCGGCGCGTCGTCCGCGCGCCACTCCCGCAACCGAACGTGCACAGCGCCCACAATGCCCGACATTACCCGTAATGCACCTATAACGAGCCCTGCCCGATTTGATGTGCGGCCTCGAACTCGGCCACCATCGCCTTCGGCGCGGTCAGGCACCAGGCCTCGGCCACCAGCTCGAACAACTCGTCTGAGTCGATCTTGTCGAGGTGCACCACCACCCAGCCGAACCTCCCGGCCGTGAACTGCACCTCGAACACCTCGGGCCGCTCGGCCACCAGCGCGATCTGCTCCTCGATCGTGGCCTTCAGCCCCACGGTCTCGGTCGCCTCCCACAGGTAGCCGAAGCCCTTGTCACGGACCTTGAGGCCGATCCATTCGCCACCGTGGCTCATGCGGACCCCGGGCAGCTCGTCCAGCAGCTGCAGGAACTCATCGACGCTCACACCCATGCCCGCCTGTGTACCAAACCCGACCGACAGTTCCAACCGCGGCGCCGGAGCCCACTAACGTGAGACCGGTGGCCGACACACGTACCAAACTGCTCGAAGCCGCGCTGGAGACGCTCAAGGAGCACGGCATCGCCGGCGTCTCCGCCCGTACGATCGCCGCGGCGGCGGGCGTCAACCAGGCCCTCGTCTTCTACCACTTCGGCAGCGTCGACCAGCTCCTCGCGGCCGCCGTCGAGCGCGGCTCCCAGCAGCGCATCGCCCTCTACCGCGCCCGCTTCGCCGCCGTCACCACCCTCCGCGAGCTCCTCGACCTCGGCCGCGCGCTGCACGCGGAGGAACGCGCGGAAGGCACGGTCGCCGCCCTCGCCCAGCTCCTCGCGGGCGGCCAGACCGACTCCAAACTCGCGCCGGCCACCACCACCGGCCTCAACCTGTGGATCGAGGAGGTCGAGCAGGCGCTGGGAAGGGTGCTGGCCAAGTCGCCGCTGGCGGAGTTCGTGGACGTGCCCGGCCTGGCCAAGGCCACGGCGGCGGCGTTCGTGGGCCTGGAGCTCTACGAGGGAGTGGACCCGGACGGCGCGAACCAGGCGTTCGACGCCCTGGAGAGCCTGGCGGGCCTGGTGACGGCCCTGGAGGACATGGGCCCCCTCGTACGCCGCGCCGCCCGGGCCAAGCTCCGCCGTCACTCGTAGTAGCGCACCTCCAGCACGTTGCCGTCGGGGTCGGGGAAGAACATCGTCTCGGGGGCGATGCCCTGGGCGCCGAAGGAGTTGACGCCGGAGCCCGTGATCTCGACCCCGTGCTGCTTCAGCCTGACCTGCAGCTCGTCGAAATCCTCCTTTCCGACGGCCAGGCAGAAGTGGTTGATCGGATGCCCGGTGCTGCCCTTGACCCCGGTGCCCTCGTCCACTCCTCTGGCGGCCTCGTACGACATCAGGTCGAGGATGGTCTCGGCCGAGATCCGCACGCTCGGAAAGGCCGCCTTTCCCTCGCGAAACGCCTCGGCCCGCACCCCGGGCAGGCCGATAACCTGCTCGTAGAAACGCAGGGAATCGAGCTGGTCGGAGACCCAGCAGACGAGATGGTCCAGCCGTACGTCCATGCATACCTCCGTTTTCTGCCGCCCGAATCCCCCTGTCCACCTGCGGTTTCATGGTTGGACGGTGATTCAGTGGCCGACACCGGCCTGCGCCGTACTCATTTCATAATGAAAGATCCGGATGACAGCGAAGTAAACATGGCAGGTCCGGCGGCGACATCGCCGCGCCAATTGAGAAGGCGACCTCAATACGAATCCGGCGTGGTTGCTCCGCGCCGGAAGTGCGGACGCGGGGCCGACGACGCCCACGCGCCGGTCGCCACCCGACGACCGGAGACGGTGATCAAGCCTCGACTATCCTCACGATCGGGGAGCTGGTTCCACCCTCTGGAGGTCGCCGGTGAGTTCTGAAGGTCTTGCGCGGGCCAGATTCCGCGTGCTCGGACCGGTGGAGCTCCGGAGCGAGGCCGGACACGTGGTGCTGACCGGCAAGCAGGGGGCGTTGCTGACGATCCTGCTGCTGAGCGCCAACCGCGTGGTGTCGGTCCAGCGGCTGGCGGAGTCGCTGTGGGGCGAGCCGCTGCCCAGTTCCCCGTCCTCCCGCGTCAGGATGCTGATCTCCGACCTCAGGAAGACGTGCGCCGCCGCGGGCGACGATCTGATCCGTACGCAGCGGCCCGGGTACGTCGTGCGGCTGGCGCCCGGCCAGCTCGATCTGGCCAGCTTCCTCGACGGTGTGGCGCAGGCCCGCAAGGCGGCGGCCGGAGGTGACCCGGAGACCGCGCTGACCCGCTACGACGAGGCGCTGAGCCTCTGGCACGGGGCACCGCTGGCCGGGATCGACGGCTCCTTCGTCCAGGCGGAAGTGGCCAGGCTCGAGGAGCTGCGGCTGGAGGCGGTGGAGGAGCGGGGCTCGGCCATGCTCGCGACGGGCAGGCACGCCGAAGCCGTCACCGAGCTCACCGCGGTCGTGGCGGATCACCCCCTGCGCGAGTCGGCGCACGGTCAGCTCATGCTCGCGCTGCACCGGAGCGGCAGGCGCGCCGACGCCCTGGCGGTCTACCGGAGGCTGCGCGAACGGATCAGCGAGGAGCTGGGGCTGGAGCCCGAACGCGAGCTGCAACAGCTTCACCAGCGGATCCTCACCTCTGACACGACGCCGGAACCTCAGCCGCCTGCGGTGGTCTCGCCGATCCCCCGGCAGTTGCCCGCTCCGCCACCGCACTTCGTCGGCCGCGAAGGCGAACGCGCCGAGCTGGATCGCCTCGCCCGCGACCGGACCGGGAACAGCGTCGCCATCGCCGCCATCAGCGCCACCGGGGGAATGGGGAAGACCTCGCTGGCCCTGCACTGGGCGCACGACAACATCGACCTCTTCCCCGACGGCCAGCTCTACGTCAACCTCCACGGGTTCGACCCGAGCAGCGACCCCCTGCCGGCTCATGTGGCGCTGCGCCACTTCCTCGGCTCTCTCGGCGTCCCGGCGGCGGTCATCCCGGTCGGGGAGGAGGCCCAGGCCGGGCTCTACCGGTCGCTGGTCGCCGACCGCCGCCTGCTCGTCGTCCTGGACAACGCCCGCGACGTGGCACAGGTCGAACCGCTGCTCCCCGGCAGCCCCGGCTGCGTCGTAGTGATCACCAGCCGCAACAGCCTCCCGGGCCTGAACGCCACCCACGGCGCCAGCCTGATCGGGCTGGACGCCCTCACGCCCGACGAGACGCGCCGCCTGCTCGGCCGCCACCTGGGCGAGTCGAGGATCGGCGCGGATCCCGGCAGCGCGGCCGCCCTCGTGGAGCACAGCGGCGGCCTCCCCCTGGCGATCAGCGTGCTCTCCGCGCGCGCCGCCATGCATCCCGGCTTTCCCCTGTCGGTCCTCGCCGAGGAGCTGAGCAGCCCCGCCACCCGCCTCGACGCCCTGCAGACCGGCGATCTGAACGCGGACCTGCGGGCCGCGTTCAGGTCCTCGTACGAGGCCCTGCACCCCGCCACCGCCCGGCTGTTCGCGCTGCTGGGACTGGCGCCGTGGCCGGACCTCAGCCTGCGGTCGGCCGCCGCGCTCGCCGGCCTGCCCGGCTCCCGCGCCAAGGTCCTGCTGCGGGACCTCGAAGCCGCCAACCTGACCCAGCAGCACCGTCCCGGGCGGTATCGCACGCATGACCTGGTCCGCCTCTACTCCGCCGAACGCGCGCAGTCCGATCTGCCCGATCACGAGCGGACGGAGGCGCTGACCCGCCTGGTCGACTCCTACGTGCTCACCGCGTTCGCCGGCGACCGGCTGCTGAACCCCCAGCGTCCCTTCGCCGCGCGGATCTCCGCCGAGCCCGAGCGGGGGGAGTTCGAGGACGCCGCGTCGGCCTGGGCGTGGTTCGAGGACGAGCAGTCCAGCCTCATCGCCGTGCAGCGGCACGCCGAGAAGCTGGGCCTGGACGCGGCCGTCTGGCGGCTGGCGTGGGCCATGGACACCTACCACAAGCGATGCCAGCACGAGCTGCGCATCCAGTCCTGGCAGACGGCCCTGGCCGCCGCCGAGCGGCTGGGGCAGCCGGGCCCCCGGGCCTTCGCCCATTGGTACCTGGGGTACGCCTACGCGCAGGACTCCCGGCCCGACGACGGCCTGAAGCACCTGCTGCTCGCGTTCGAGCTGTTCGAGCAGGAGGGAGACCTCGCCGGGCAGGCGCATACCAGCCACACCCTCGGGTTCGCCTGGCTGGAGCGAGGAGCGCCCGAACGCGCGATCTCGCACGTGGAGAACGCCCTGCGCCTCCAGCGCGAACTCCGGGACCCCCTCTGGGAGGCCAACGCGCTCAGCGCCGCCGGCTGGTGCCACGCCAGGCTCGGCCACTATCCGCAGGCGCGGGCGTACTGCGAGCAGGCCCTGGAGCTGTTCCAGCAACACGAGGACCTGAACGGCGAATCCGCCACCCTCGACAGCCTCGGCTACATCGCCCACCGGGCGGGGCAGCACGATCAGGCGCTCGACTACTACGGCCGGTGCCTCGAACTACGCGACAGACTAGGCAACGCCTACCAGGGCGCCGACACCCTGGTCCGCATCGGCGACGCCCACCACGAAGCGGGCCGGCCCGCCGCCGCCCGCGACGCCTGGCAGCGAGCGCTCGATCTCTACCACAGGCAGCACCGCGCGATCGAAGCCGGGAACGTCCAGGAGAAGATCAGGCGCCTTGCCGCACCGCCTTCCGCTCCAGCCGGACCCTCAGGTCACGCGGCACCAGCAGACCGCTGAAGTCGGGCACCATCGCCGTCCCCTGCACAAGCGCCAGGTTCATGCCGCTGACCAGCCAGGCCGTCGCCAACGTCAGCTGCATCATGCCGAGCTGGGTCCCCACGCACACCCTCGGCCCGGCGCCGAACGGCAGATAGGTGTGCCTGACGGGCGCGGCGCGAGGATCCAGCCACCGTTCCGGCACCAGCCGGTCCGGGTCGGACCACCAGCGTGGATCGCGATGCAGGCGATACAGGCTGAACAGCACCTGGTCCCCCGTCTTGAGCCGCCACCCGTCGAGCTCGGTCTCGTGACGTACGGTCCTGCCGATCAGCCAGGTCGGCGGCCAGAGCCTGAGCACCTCCTTGACGAAAGCCTCGGTGTACGGCAGGTCCCCCATGACCGGGACGTCACCGGCCGACGCGGCCTCGGCCTCCAGCCGGGCCAGCACGTCGGGCCGCGTGCTGAGCTCGTACACGATCCAGGTGAGCGCGGCGGCGGGAACGCCCAGCGCGGCCAGCATGATCCCGCGCAGGAAGCGCTCGATCTGCAGGTCGGACAGCTGCTGATCGCCCGGGGCGAGCAGCACGGCGAGGAGATCCTGGGCGGCGGAGTCCGGGGCCTGACGGCGGCGGCGCACGATGTCGGTCATGAGTGCCAGGAGCCGCTTGCGGGAACGGGCGAAGCGCCGCACCTTCCGCGACGGCCACCACGGCGGGAGCTGCAGCGAGTCACGCGAGAGGGGGTCGATGGCCGCGACGTTCTCGGCCAGCGTCTCCGGCACGCCTTCCGCGTCGGCGCTCAGGCAGAAGTCGGCGGTCGCCCGGCCGAAGAAATCGGCCGTCGTGGCGAGCACGTCCAGCTCCCCCTCGCCGACGGTCCTGAGGAAGATCTCACGCAGCCGTTCGGCGTGCGCCTGCGCGACCCTCCTGTGCAGCCCCTGCCAGCCCGCGCGGCGGGTCGTCGTCCACAGCTCGGCGTCGGCCGCCATCCGCTCGGTGTCCGTGCTTCCCGCCAGCGGCGAATTCTCGGCCAGGAAGTCCTTGTTGGTCCGGGTGAGCAGCGCATGCACCTGATCCGGTGAGGACACCACGATGGTGCGGGCGTCGAACGAGAAGACGTCCCCGTACTCGCGGTGACACCGTTCCAGGAAGCCGTTCCTGTCCCGGTCGTACTCCTCGGTGTTGCCGAACAACCAGTGCCCTCGGGGGCCGGGAGGCCGCTCCGAACCAGGTGCATGCGACACTCGTCGGCCCTCTTAGTTGAAGAAGTTCCAGTAGGTGTACATGCCTCCCATGCGGACCCGGCCCACGAGGCGGACGGCTGCGTGTCGGATGTGCTTCATGCGTAACCTCCGTAGCGCGACTGACGTCACTGACCACGATCAATCACGAGGCGCATGATCCCCGCATGAAAACCGCCTGCCCACCCGCCATTGCCTCCTCCTGGGTTCGATCAACGGCGGAACAGGACGTCGAGTTCGCTGAAGTCCAGTGAGCCGTCCAGCGCCGTGAGGCCTCCCGTGCCGAGCAGCTCCGCGGCGGCTCTCCGGGTCGCGGCATACGCGGCCTGGGCCAGCCCGGTGCCCAGGCTGACCCTGCCTACCCCGGCCTGCGCGAGCTCGGTGACGCTCGGTCCACCCGCGACGGCCATCGCGTTGACCGGCAGCGGCGATGCCGCGCAGAGGGTGTTCAGCGCGTCCAGGTCGAGCAGGCCGGGGACGAAGATGCCGTCGGCTCCCGCCTCCGCGTACGCCTCCGTACGCTCCAGCACCTCGCCCAGCCGCCCGTCCGACGCACCGATCCCGAACAGGAAGACGTCGGTACGGGCGTTGACGAACAGTTCCGGCAGGGACGCGGCGGCCGCGGCCTGCCTGGCGGCACGCAGCCTGGCGCTCTGCTCGGCGACGTCGAACAGAGGGCCGCCGACGGCCGTGGAGTCCTCCAGGTTGACGCCCACCGCACCGGCCTCGACCACCGCCCGCACGGTCGCGGCGACATCCGCCGGATCCGGTCCGTAGCCGCCCTCCACGTCGACCGTCACCGGCACGCCGACGGACTCCACGATGCGCCGCGCGGCTTCCACCATCTCGTCCCGGCCGAGGCGCTGCCCGTCCCCACGGCCCAGCGACCACGAGACGCCCCCGCTGGTCGTGGCGATCGCCGTGGCGCCGGCCGCGGCGATGACGGCCGCGCTGGCGGCGTCCCAGGCATTGGGCAGCACCAGTACCGGCTCGGCGCTCAGGGCGCGGAACAGCCGTGCCTTCCGCTGAGTCGCGGCATCGGCAGAGGGGGAGACGGAGGGGGAGATGTCAACTGACATGTACGTGACTGCCTTTCGGATCGTCCTGCTTCCGGGATACTGCTGGGCAGAGGATCGAGGGTCCACTGATTAAGCTCAGACCGAATCCTGGAGGCGGTGGGATGAAGGCGCGGCTCGCCTTTTCGGTGAACGATCTGGCCGAGACCCGGTTCGCCGTCTCGCCCATGTGGGAAGTCGTCACCAGCGTCAGAGCGCTGGCCGCCGCGGTGGTGCCGCGCCCGCACCGCGGCTGGGCCGACCAGGTACGCCCCCGGCTCGCAGCCGCCGGCCTCGATCGCGGCTGGCTGGCCGACATGATCCCGCCCAGCGGCCACCTCCCCGACTTCCTCAACCCGGCGCCGGCGACCCCCTCCCCCGACCTCTCCGACGAGTTGGCCGCCATCGAGGCCGCCGACCCCGAGCAGATCCGGCAGGACGTCGATCGCCTGGCCGCCGAGCGCGAAGGCGCTCTGTCCCCCCGGCTGCGGAGCCTTCACCGGACTCCTCGGAGCTGCCTGCCCCGGATCGTGGCGGAGATCGAGCTCTACTGGGGGCTGGCGATCGCGCCCTACTGGGCCAGGATCCGCTCGACCCTGGAGGCGGACATCTTCCACCGGGGGCGCCAGGTGGCCGAGCAGGGTACGGCCCAGGCGCTGGACGAGCTGCACCACACGGTACGTTGGGCCGGCGGCAGCCTCCACCTGGTACAGCGGCACTGCGCCATCACCAGGATCGAGACCGGAGCCGGGCTGCTCCTGGTGCCGTCAGTCTTCGCCTGGCCGCGGGTGCTGACCCGGTCCGTCGCGTCCGAACCGCCCCAGCTGGCCTACCCGGCGCGCGGGATCGGCATGTTGTGGGAGCGCCGGACGCATGCGCACATGGAAGCCCTCGCCGCCGTGATCGGCCGTTCCCGGGCGTTGATCCTGACCGAACTGGACACGCCCGCCTCGACCACCGAGCTCGCCCAACGGTCGGGCCTTTCCGCGGCGGGCGTGTCCCAGCACCTCACCGCCCTGCGGGCCGCCGGCCTGACCAGCACCCACCGAGCGGGCCGTTCGGTGCTCTACGCCCGCACCGACCTCGGCGACGCCCTGCTCACCGCGCAAGCGTAGAAAACCTCCAGTGCGGAGAGAAGCTGACCACCCGAGCTGACGCGCGTCGCCCCCGGGCACGAAGCCGACCCCGTTCGGGCGTGCTTCTCGGGCTGCCCGTCGGGAACCGTCGCTCCAGCCGCGCTCCCCGCGCCTCCGTCAGATCGCCCTGAGCCACGGGAAGCGATCACGACAGCCCGGCTCACGGGGTGGCATGTGCTCCTGTGTCAGCGCCGTGGGGTGCGGAGATGGATGCGTTCGCCCTGCTTGCCGAACAGGCTGAGCACTTCGACGCTGCCTCGTCCGGCGGCGCCGAACCAGTGCGGAATCTGACAGTCGAACTCGGCCGCCTCGCCTGCGCCCATGACGAAGTCGTGGTCGGCCAGTCTCACACGCAGCCGTCCGCGCAGCACGTAGAGCCATTCGTAGCCCGCGTGGGTCCGCAGGTGGGGCTCTTCGTCGTGCGTTGGGATGATCATCTTGTACGCGCGCGGCTCTCCCTGATGCCGCGACAACGGGATCAGCACCCGGCCGTCTTTCCTGGTGGGCTGCTGCGGCACGCGCGGATCGAGGATCCGGGGTGCGGCGACGATCTCGTCGAGGGGGATGCCCAGCGCCGCGGTGATCGGCAGGAGCAGTTCGAGGCTCGG
Organism: Nonomuraea sp. JJY05; assembly: GCF_043496855.1. Lineage (NCBI taxonomy): Bacteria > Bacillati > Actinomycetota > Actinomycetes > Streptosporangiales > Streptosporangiaceae > Nonomuraea > Nonomuraea sp. JJY05. Next base: position 13,510 of record NZ_JBIEIS010000029.1, on the reverse strand, counting down.
CTTGCGCTGAGCTGATTCGAGCCGGGACAGCGTGCTGGTCGAGATGCCGGTGGCGCGCGCCAGGTCGGCCAGGCTGACACCCTTCTTCTCACGGGCGCGTCGCAGCCGGGGAGCGATCTGCTCGATCACCCCGCTGACGCTCGGTTGCTGGTCCATGGGCCGCAGTAAACCAATGTGTCCCGGAATCAGCAACGAAGTTTGTCGATTCCGGACCAGCCTTCCGATCCTCTTCGCATGAACGCAACAACGCTGTGGGACACGATCGTCGTCGGCGGTGGTGCCGCCGGCCTGTCGGCCGGAGTCGTGCTCGCGAGAGCCCGGTTCGCGACTCTGGTCGTCGACGGCGGCGAGCCCCGGAACGGGCCCGCCGATCACATGCACGGGTACCTGACCCAGGACGGCATGGCACCGAGGGAGTTCGTCGCGACCGGGCTGACCGACGAACTGCCCGGCATCCCTGGACTGTCCGAACGGTGGGCGTCCGAGGTGCACCACTGCCCCCACTGCCATGGCTACGAGGTGCGGGGGCGCACCATCGTCGTGATCGGCAGCACGATGGCGGCGGTGTCGGCGCATCTGGCCGCGCTGATGCGCCGCCACAGCTCCTCGGTGACGTTCTGCGTCAACGGCACCGAGGTCGGCGCCGCCGAGCGGCAGCGCCTCACGGCGTACGGCGTGCGCCTGGTCGACGCGCGCGTCGCTCGGGTCTCAACGAGTGGCGGGGGCGGGGTCGCGATCGAGCTCGGCAACGGGGAGACGGTCACGTGCGAGGTCGTCTTCGTGGCACCTCGCCCGGTGCCCCATGACGCGATCCTGACCACGCTCGGCGCGGGCAAGGACCCGGTGAGCGGGCTCGTCGCCGTCGATCCCCAAGGCGCCACGAACGTCCCCGGGCTCTGGGCAGCCGGGAACGTGGTCAACCCTCGGGCGCAGGTCGTCGCCGCCGCGGGCGCGGGCGCGGGCGCGGGCGCCACCGCCGCCATCAGCATGACCGCCTGGCTGCTGGAACGAGAGCTGTCCGCTGCCGTCTCGTCCGACGGGCTCGACGTCGGGGGTGCGATCTGATGGCCGGCACCATCGCGAGGACGTCCCGGAACACTCCCTCCGACAGGTTGCCCGCCGGCGTGTACCTGCTCGCCTTCAGCCTGTTCGCGATGGGGAGCGCGGAGTTCCTGCTGGCCGGCGTGCTGCCGGCGGTGGCCGCCGATCTGGACGTCACGCTCTCCTCGGCCGGGTTCCTGATCACCGCGTTCGCGCTGGGCGTCGTGATCGGCGGCCCACCGTTCGCCGTGGTCAGCCTGCGCTGGCCGCGCCGCACCGCGCTGGTGGCGACCCAGGCCCTCTTCGCCGCCGCCATCGTCGTCGGCCTGCTGGGCGACTACCAGGTCCTGCTGGTGACGAGGGTGGTTTCAGGCATCGCGTACGCGGGCTTCTTCGCCGTCGCGTCGGTGACCGCGATCAGCCTGGTGACACCCGACCGCAACGCCCGCGCCTCCGGAGTCGTGGTCAGCGGGCTCAGCGTGGCAATGGTCGTCGGCGGCCCCGCGGGCACGCTGCTCAGCCACTTCGTCCAATGGCGCGGCGGCTTCTGGGCCGTCGTGGCCCTGACGCTCGCCGCCCTCATCGGCTGCCTCCTCGGGCTCCCCGCCACCGCCCCGGACACCCACCGGCCCGGCATCTCGCGTGAACTGGCCACGATGCGGAGACCGCTGCTCTGGGGCATCTACGCGATCACGATCCTGACCACCGCGGCGTACATGATCACGTTCAACTACCTGTCAGCCATGCTCGCCGGCATCACCGCCGTCCCCGAGGTCTGGATCCCGGCGATCCTCGCGCTTTTCGGGATCGGCGCCTTCGCCGGCCTGTCCATCGGCGGCCGCGTCTCCGACCAGCGCCCTCACCTCGCCCTCCTTACGGGCGCATCGGCGGTCGTGATCCTGTCGGTCGTGCTGGCTATCGCGATCCGGCAGGTCTGGGTGGTGGTGCCCATGGTCTTCCTGATCGGCGTCGGCGCGTTCGTGCTGAACCCCGCCCTCTACGGCCGCGTCTTCGCCATCGCAGCCGGCGCGCCGACCCTCGCCGGCGCCACCACCGTGTCGGCATTCCAGCTGGGCATCAGCATCACCCCCGTTCTGGCAGCCGCCTCACTCACGCGAGGAGCCGCTCTCACATCGGTCTGCTTGATCGGGGCCGCCCTCGCCGCGGCTGCCGTACCCCTCATCTTCTTGGACCGGGCGCATGCAACGGATCACCGATGAAGGCCAGAAGCGTACTTCGAGGGCAACCCGACCCGGCGGAGCCCGCCTGGAGCGATCCACGGTGAAGGGCCGGCGAGTCGCGGGTTACGCGATCTTGACGGGAAGATTACGGCTATGCCTAACATGTATGTAGGCGGCGGCGACGGCGTTCCTTCGGCCGTCGTGATCGGCCCGTAGCGCCGGAAGGACACGCGCATGCAGGACCCCCCGAGCTCCGAACCCTGGAGGCAGTGGCACAACGGTCTCGAGCTGGACCGATCTTGGCCGGCGCCCGGGCGCGGGATAATCGTCAACCGGGCGGAGCTCAAGAAGCGCTCAAGGCAAATGGTCATCGACGCCCTCAGCGCGAAGACCTCCCTCAGCGGTGAAACGCATTCGGATCGCACGCCGAGTGACGCCTTCGGGCACTACGTCATGGGGACCGCCTTCGGCGCATACTCCTCCGTCCCCGTCCCTCGCACTGATCTGGACGGCGCATGGGCATCTGCGGACAAGATGATGGAAGCGCTCAACCGGAAGTTCTTTCACCTCGAGGAGCGGTCAGAGGCATTCCACAAGTCACACGAGGGCTTCGGCCAGCTGGTGTACGTCGCCGCCATGAGCTATGACACGGCCGAGGGAATCCTCGACCGCCGTCTGGACAAGCTGCGCAAGGTTGTCCACGGGCAGCAGGATCCGGGTCGTTCCCGGCCTCCCTCTGACACCGAGCCGTGGCACGAGGAGGACGTCTCGGCCAACAGCGCGGACGGCATCAGGAAGTTCTTCGAACGCAGCCATCCGGAGCGCCTGCTGGACCTCGGCGTGGTGCTTCACAACTTCGCCGACCGGATGGCCGATGCGGCGTCCGCCATCGAGGGGCACTCGAAGGGGCTGGCTCAGGTGTGGGGCAGCGAGGCGGCGGAGCTGTGTCAGCAGGCGCTCAGGATGCTGCACGGCAGCGCGAAGACGCTCGCCTACGACGCGGGCCGGACGGGCGACGTGCTCCTCTCGTTCGGCGAGCTCTACTGGCGATACAAGGAAAACTGCGCCAAGGCCGTCGGCGACTTCGAGATCGATGACCTGTGGGAGTGGGCCGGCGGCGAGGACAACGAGGACGACGAGCGAGCCCGCCAGTACCTGCGCGAGTTCAACCAGCAGATGGGCTTCTGGTACGACATGATCCCCGCGGACGCCGAGCTGCTGCTGCCTCAGATCGCCTACGTCGAATACGTTGACCTCTATCACGACGAAGAAGGCACGTACTTCGACCGCCTGGAGAAGGACGAGCCGTTCTCCTGGCTGTTCGACTACCCCTGGAAGGAGAAGTCCCCCGACCCGATCCTGCCCCAGGAGTCGGCGACCGAGATCCTCGAGACGCAGCTGCAGGAGCCCTATCGGCACTGGGGGCAGTGAACGCCTTCCAGCCGAAGCACGACAATCGCCGTCAGTCCGACCGGGCAGGAGACCCCGGTCCCACCGATGCCGCAGCAGCCGTCTATTGCGGCTCGGGCCGGTGATCAAGAGCAGCAGCGACCGCCTGCTGCCTGCGCAGGTACCGCCGGCCCACCGTCGTACGAGCCGTCGTCCCACCCTCAGCAGGGGTGGTCCGCGCCGGACAGGACCTGTTCGGCTGGCTGCACCGCCACCGCCTGGCTGTCGCCGGTCCCACCGTGGAGGAGCACCTCATCGATGCCGACGGCACTCATGCCGTCGTCCTTGAGGTGCCCGTGAACCCACGGCAGTGCATCCGCACCGCTTGACTTTCCCTCGCCCTCGCCGCACGCCTACGCGTCGCCGAACGTCAGCCCGACCGGGCAGGTCACGCCCGTGCCGCCGATGCCGCAGTAGCCGTTCGGGTTCTTGAACAAATACTGCTGGTGATAGTCCTCGGCGTAGTGGAACGGGCCAGCGGGGGCGAGTTCGGTGGTGATCTCGCCGTAGCCGGCCTGCTTCAGGACCTGCTGGTACGCGTCCCGCGACGCCTCCGCGGCCTTCTGCTGCTCCGGTGAGTGGTAGTAGATCGCCGACCGGTACTGCGTGCCCACGTCGTTGCCCTGGCGCATGCCCTGGGTCGGGTCGTGGGCCTCCCAGAAGACCTTCAGGAGCTCCTCGTACGACACCTTCGCCGGGTCGAAGGCCACCCTGACGGCCTCCGTGTGCCCCGTGAGGCCGCTGCAGACCTCCTCGTACGTCGGGTTGGGCGTGTAGCCGCCCTGGTATCCGACCGCCGTCGTGACGACCCCCGGCGTCTGCCAGAACTTGCGCTCCGCGCCCCAGAAGCAGCCGAGGCCGAAGTCGGCGATCTCGAGGCCCTCCGGCGGGGTGAGGGGGGCGTCGAGGACCGCGTGACGGGACGGGATCGGCATGGGGTCCGGGCGACCGGGGAGGGCGTCCTCGGGTCGGACCATCGATGTCTTGTTGCCGCCGAACAGCCAGCCCATGGCACTACCTCCAGTAGGTCTCGTCCCAGAGTACATAGGCCCTAACGCTTTAGGACCTCTACACATTTCCGCATAGTGAGAGGCGTTTGTGTTTAAAGGTGGTAATGGCCGAAGATGGGGTTCATGCCTGACCTTCGGCGCGGTGTCTTGTTCGGGATCGCCGCCTACACGATGTGGGGGCTCTTCCCCCTCTACTGGCCGCTCCTCAAGCCTTCCGGAGCCGTTGAGATCCTCGCCCACCGGATGGTGTGGTCACTGGTCGCCGTCGCGGCCGTGCTGGCGGTGCGCAGGCACTGGTCCTGGTTCCGCCCGCTGCTCAGGCAGCCCATGAAGCTGGGGCTGCTGGTGCTGGCGGCCATGGTCGTGACCCTCAACTGGGGCACGTACATCTACGCCGTCAACAGCGGGCACGTCGTCGAGAGTGCCCTGGGCTACTTCATCAACCCGCTCGTCAACGTGCTGTTCGGGGTGGTGCTGCTACGGGAGCGGCTGCGGCCGCTGCAGTGGGTGGCCGTCGGATTCGGCTCCCTGGCGGTGCTGGTGCTGACGTTCGACTACGGACGGCTGCCGTGGATCGCGCTCACGCTGGCCGTGAGCTTCGGCGTGTACGGGCTGCTGAAGAAGCGGGCGAACGTGCCGGCCACGGAGGGTCTCGCGATCGAGACCCTCGTGCTGATCCTCCCGGCGCTCGGCTACATCTTCTTCCTGCACGCCGGCGGGCAGGGGACGTTCGCCGGCCAGGGCCTCGGGCACGCCCTGCTGCTGATCGGCGGCGGGATCGGCACCGCCATCCCGCTGATCTGCTTCGGGGCGGCGGCCATCCGGGTGCCGCTCAGCACGATGGGGCTGCTGCAGTACATCGCGCCGGTCCTGCAGTTCGCGTGCGGCGTGCTGATCGCCAAGGAGACCATGCCGTCCAGCCGGTGGATCGGCTTCTCGATCGTCTGGCTGGCCCTGGCGATCTTCACGTACGACGGCTTCAGGGCTGCTCGCGCCGCCAAGCGGGTCAGGAAATCAGCCGGAACGCTGGACCACGTAGTCACATAGCGCCAAAAATGCGGACCTGGCGGGGATGTCGGGAAGGCCGGAGATGTCGGCACGGGCGCGGTCCACCCAGGATTCCAGCTCCGCCCGCGCCTGCGCCATCGCGGGATCGGCGCGGAGCAGGGTCAGCGCCTCCTCCACATCCTCCTCGGCCACCGGCCCCGCCAGCAGCTCGCGCAGCCGCGACGGCTCCTCCGACGCCAGAGCGTACAGAACCGGAAGGGTCTTGATCCCCTCGCGCAGGTCGGTCCCGGGCGTCTTGCCCGACTGGGCGCCGGACGAGGCCACGTCCAGCAGGTCGTCACCGAGCTGCCAGGCCACGCCGATGGCCTCACAGGCGCGGCTGAGGCGCTCCTCGACGTCCGCGGGCGCGCCGGACAGCAGCGCGCCGAAGCGGCCGGAGGCGGCGATCAGGGAGCCCGTCTTGTCGGCGAGCACGCTCAGGTAGTGGCCGATCGGGTCCTCGCCGTCGCGCGGGCCGACGGTCTCGCGGATCTGCCCCTGGACGAGGCGGGAGAACGTCTGGGCCTGGATGCGGATCAGCTCGGGACCGAGGTCCGCGAGGAGGTCGGACGCCTGGGCGAACAGATAGTCGCCGGTGAGGATGGCCACGGTGTTGTCCCACCGGGCGTTGGCGGACGGGGAGCCCCGGCGGACCGGGGCCTCGTCCATGACGTCGTCGTGGTAGAGCGAACCCAGGTGGGTCAGCTCGATCACCACCGCGCCGGGCACGACCCCCGGCGCGGACGGATCGCCGAACTGCGCGGCCAGCAGCACCATCAGCGTCCGGAACCGCTTGCCGCCGGCCTCGATGAGGTGCTTGGACGCCTCCGTGACGAAGGCGTCCTCGCTCTCCACCGACGAACGCAGGAGCTTCTCGACCGCGGCCAGTCCGGTGGCCACGTCCTGCGCCAGCCGTTCGTCCTCGATGGGAAGGTCAACCACGGGAGGCGCAGACATACGAGATCCCCTTATCTGATGAACAGGCTGTGAGCAGCGTCGTTGGCAACACCGAGCACGGACTCCGGGTAGAGCCCCACTCCTACGGTAACCAGCAACGAAACGGCGATGACGGCCACGGTCCCCATACTGGGCACCGCGATCGCCGGGCCGTCGGCCGCCGGCTCGCTGAAGAACATCAGCACGATCACGCGGACGTAGAAGAACGCGGCGATGGCCGAGGCCACCACGCCCACCACGACCAGGCCGGCCATCCAGCCGCCCATCGAGTCGCCGGGCTGCGTGCCGCTGTTCAGAGCGGCGGCGAAGACGGCGTACTTGCCGAAGAAGCCGCTCGTCAGCGGGATGCCGGCGAAGGCCAGCAGGAAGAAGGCGAACACCCCGGCCAGCACCGGCGCGCGCTTGCCGAGCCCGGCCCAGCGCGACAGGTGACCGGCCTCGCCGCCCGGGTCGCGCACGAGCGTGACCACCGCGAACGCGCCGACCGTCGTGATGCCGTAGACCGCCAGGTAGAACAGGATCGCCTTCAGGGAGACCGCGTTCTGCTCGGCGGAGCCGAACGTGGCCATCACGCCGACGAGCAGGAAGCCCGCGTGCGCGATGGACGAGTACGCCAGCATCCTCTTGATCTCGGTCTGCGTGATCGCCAGGATCGAGCCGACGATCATGGTCAGGGCGGCGACGCCCCAGATGATCGGCCGCCAGTTCCAGTCGAGGTTGCCCAGACCGACCCAGAACACCCGCAGCACGGCGCCCACGGCCGCGACCAGCGTGCCGGAGGCCATGAGGGCGGTGATGGGCGTCGGGGCGCCCTGGTAGACGTCCGGCTTCCAGGCGTGGAACGGCGCCGCACCGATCTTGAACAGCAGGCCCACGCCGAGCAGCGCGAGGCCGAGCATCAGGATCGGGTCGAGCGAGGCGCTCCTGGCCATGGCTTCGTTGATGCCCGGCAGCGAGACGGTGCCGGCGAAGCCGTACACCATCGCGGTGCCGTACAGGAAGAAGGCCGAGGAGAACGCGCCCAGCAGGAAGTACTTCATGGACGCCTCCTGCGAGAGCAGGCGGCGCCGGCGGGCCAGGCCGCACAGCAGGTAGAGCGGCAGCGACATGACCTCGAGGCCCACGAACATCATCAGCAGGTCGTGGGAGGCCGGGAAGAGCAGCATGCCGCCGACCGCGAACAGCACCAGCGGGTACACCTCGGTGTGCCCGCCGCCCGCGGCCTCGGCCTCCTCCTCGTCGGCGCTGCCGGGCACGGCCGCGGCCGAGGCGACGAAGTGGCCCTCGTCGTTGATCAGCAGCACGCACACGAACGACAGGACGAGGATGACGCCCCAGATGAACAGCGCGGGCCCGTCCACCGCGACCGCGCCCATGGCGACCGGCGCGGTGGGCACGTTGCCGCGCAGCACCTGCACGAGCACCAGGGCGAACGCGCCGAACAGGCTCAGCAGGGTGAGCGGGACGTGGATCGACTTACGCAGGTATCGGGGCGCGAACGCCTCGACGAGCACTCCGATGACGGCCGCGCCGAACACCACCAGCAGCGGCGCCAGCGTGCCGTACTCGATCGTCGGCGCTGGGATGGAGTTCACTGACCTGTCCCCTTCTCAGCGATGGTGGAGGTGGGCACCTTCACGTTGGTCAGCGTCTGGTGCACCGACGGGTTGATCACGTCGAGCAGCGGCTTGGGGAAGAAGCCGAAGCCGATGATCAGGGCGACCAGCGGGGCCAGCACCCAGATCTCGCGGGCGTTCAGGTCCTTGAACGCCTTGACCGGCTCGGCCGTCGGTCCGTTGATGGTCCGCTGGACCATCCACAGGATGTAGACGGCGGCGAGGATCACGGCCACCGCGGCGACCACCGCGGCCACCGTCAGGGCGCCCGACCCGTGAGCCTGGCTGGAGTACGTGCCGATCATGACCATGAACTCGCTCACGAACGAGGAGAGCCCCGGCAGCGAGAGACCGGCCAGACCGGCGACCAGGAAGAAGCCCGCGAGCACCGGCGCGACGCTCTGCACGCCTCCGTAGTCACCGATGAACGGCGAGCCGCGCCTGGCGATGAGGAAGCCCGCGGCCAGGAACAGCGCGCCGGTGGCGAAGCCGTGGTTGACCATGTAGAGGGCCGCGCCGGACTGGGCGACCGACGACATGGCGAACACGCCGAGCACGATGAACCCGAAGTGCGAGATCGACGTGTACGCGATGAGGCGCTTCATGTCGGTCTGCCCGATGGCCACGATGGCGCCGTAGATGATGCTGATGACCGCCAGTACGACGATCGGCATCGTGAACGCCTTGGCCGCGTCGGGGAACAGCTCCAGGCAGAAGCGGAGCATCCCGAACGTGCCGACCTTGTCCAGCACGCCCACCAGCAGCACGGCGGCACCGGCCGGAGCCTGCGCGGCCGCGTCGGGCAGCCAGGTGTGCACCGGCCAGAGCGGCGCCTTGATCGCGAAGGCGATGAAGAAGCCGCCGAACAGCCACTTCTGCATGGCCGGGTCCTGCACGGCCCCGATCAGCTCGGGGAACATGAAGGTCTTGCTGCCGCCGACCACGTAGAGCCCGATGACCGCGACCAGCATGAGCAGGCCGCCGAACAGCGAGTACAGCAGGAACTTGACGGCCGCGTAGGACCGCTGGGCGCCGCCGTACGACCCGATCATGAAGTACATCGGGATCAGCATGGCTTCGAAGAACACGTAGAAGAGGAAGATGTCGGTCGCCGCGAAGACGCCGATCATCATCGTCTCGAGGACCAGCAGCAGCGAGAAGTACGTCTTCACCGACCGCTTGGGCGTGATGAGCGTGCCGTCGGCGGTCTTGACGCCGTCGGCGTCGTGCCAGGAGGCCAGCACCACGATCGGCACCAGCACCACCGAGAGCGCGATCAGCACGAGCGCGACGCCGTCCACGCCGACTCCGAACTTCACACCGAAGCTCGGGATCCAGTTGTACTCGGCGGTGAACTGGAAGCGCGGACCGGCCGGCTTGAACCCGGCGGCCATGACGCCCGTGAGGACCAGCGTCAGCAGCGAGACCAGCAGGGTGACCTGCTTGGCCAGCTTGTCACTGCCCTTGGGAAGCAGGGCCACCACGATGGCGCCCACCACGGGCACCGCCATGAGTATCGGAAGCCAGGGTGACATCAGAGGTTCCCAACGAGGAGCAGGGCGCCGGTCAGCAGGGCGGCACCGATGAAGATGGACAGCGCGTACGTTCTGGCGAAGCCCGTCTGGAGTCTCCGCAGGCGCCCGGAGCTGCCGCCGATGCCCGCGGCCAGGCCGTTGACGAGACCGTCGATGCCGCGGTTGTCGAAGAACACCGCGATCCGGGTCAGCCACTGGCCGGGACGCATGAAGAGCGACTCGTTGAGCGCGTCACCGTACAGGTCACGCCGGGCGAACGTGGTGAGGAACGAGCCGCGCGGCTGCAGGACCGGCACCTCGGCCCGGCCGTACCTCATCCAGGCGAAGGCCGCCCCGACTGCGACGAGCGCGAGCGTGGCAAGACCCGGCGTGCTGGCGAAGTGGAATTCCGGCCGCTCTTCCGGCGCCCCGACGGCCGGGGCGAGGAAGTCCATGAGGCGGTTGCTCAGGATGAGGTAGCCGCCCAGTCCGATCGAGCCGATCGACAGGATGATCAGCGGCCACGTCATGACGGCAGGCGACTCGTGCGGGTGCGCGTCCTCGGCCCAGCGCTTCTCACCGAAGAAGGTCATGAAGACCATCCGCGACATGTAGAAGCCGGTGATGCCGGCGCCCAGGACGGCCAGCCAGCCGAGGACCTGGTTGTGCTCGACGGCGGTCTCGATGATGCCGTCCTTGGTGAAGTAACCGGACAGCAGCGGGAACCCGATGATCGCCAGGTAGCCGATGAAGAACGTGACGAAGGTGACCGGCATGACCTTGCGCAGCCCGCCGTACTTCCGCATGTTCACCTCGTCGTTCATGCCGTGCATGACCGAACCGGCGCCGAGGAACATGTCGGCCTTGAAGAAGCCGTGCGTGATCAGGTGACCGATCGCGAACGCGTACCCCGCGGGGCCGAGGCCCGCGCCGAGCATCATGTAGCCGATCTGCGACATCGTCGAACCGGCCAGGCCCTTCTTGATGTCGTCCTTGGCGCAACCGATGATCGCACCGGCGAGCAGCGTGGCCGCGCCGACGATGGAGACGGCGAGCGCCGCGCCCGAGCCCTCGGGGAAGAAGAACGCCCCCGAGCGGACCACCAGGTAGACGCCGGCGGTGACCATGGTCGCGGCGTGGATCAGGGCCGACACGGGGGTCGGGCCCTCCATGGCGTCCAGGAGCCAGGACTGCAGCGGGAGCTGGGCGGACTTGCCGCACGCGCCGAGGAGCAGCAGCAGGCCGATGGCCAGCATGGTGCCGCTCTCCTGGCCCGGCGTGATCTGCTCGCCGAGGGTCTTGAACGTCAGCGAGCCGAACGTGGTCCAGATGATGAACATGCCGACCAGCAGGCCGAAGTCACCGACGCGGTTGACGACGAACGCCTTCTTCGCCGCGACCGCAGCCGACGGCTTGAACTGCCAGAACCCGATCAGCAGGTACGACGCCAGACCGACGCCCTCCCAGCCGATGAACAGGCCGACGTAGTTGTCCGACAGCACCAGCAGGAGCATCGCGGAGACGAACAGGTTCAGGTAACCGAAGAACCTGCGCCGGTGCTCGTCGTGCGACATGTAGCCGATCGAGTAGATGTGGATCAGCGAGCCCACACCGGTGATCAACAGCGCGAAGCTGATCGACAGCGGGTCGATCAGCAGCCCCATCTTCACCATGCCGGGGATGAAGTCGTAAAGCTCGACCGCCCGCCGGCGCTGCTCGTCCCCGAACCCGATGAGCTCGAAGAACGCCAGCACCGCCACGACGAACGAGGCGAGGGACATGGCCACGCCCAGCAGATGGCCCCAGCGGTTGGTGAACCGGCCCAGCACCAGCAGGATGGCCGCCCCCACCAGGGGGAGGGCGATCATCAGCCAGGAGACCCCGATCACGCCGCCGGTGTGCTGGATGATCTCAACAGGAGATTCCACCAGTCACCTCTTAGTACTTCAGCAGGTTGGCGTCGTCGACGGACGCGGACCTGCGGGTTCGGAAGATCGTCACGATGATGGCCAGGCCGACCACGACCTCGGCCGCGGCCACCACCATCACGAAGAACGCGATGATCTGGCCTTCCAGGTTGCCGACCTGCCTGGAGAAGGTCACGAAGGCGAGATTGCAGGCGTTGAGCATGAGCTCCACGCACATGAACACCACGATGGCGTTGCGCCGGATCAGCACGCCCAGAGCGCCGATGGCGAACAGCAGGCCGGACAGGACGAGGTAGTGCGTCGTCACTTGGTCACCTCATTGTTCTGCTCGCTGTCGTCCCGCTCGATGGCGCGCTCCTCGGCGTCTTCCTCGGCCGTGTGCTTGATGGCCTCGGCGAGCTTCGGGTCGGCGGGCAGGTGGTCGTGCTCCACGTCGTAGCGGGCGATGTACCGGTTGACCGAGGACGGAGCGACCGACCCGTCGGGCAGCAGCGCCGGCATGTCGATGGCGTTGCTCCTGGCGTAGGTGCCGGGGCCGGGCAGCGCCGAGGGCTGGTCGCCGAGGAACCTGGCGCGGGCCAGGTCCTTCTGCGTCGGCTTCTCGGTGAGCCGCTCGCGGTGCGCCAGCACCATCGCGCCCAGCGCCGCCGTGATCAGCAGCGCCGAGGTGATCTCGAACGCGAACACGTACTTGGTGAACAGCAGCAGCGCGATCGAGCGGATGTAGCCGCCCTGCGCCGTGGCCTGCGCCAGCCCCGCCTGGTCGGCGAAGATCGCGTTGCCGAAGGCCAGGACGATCAGGACCAGGAAGCCGAGGGCCGCGAGCGAGGCCCAGACGCGCTGGCCCTTCAGCGTCTCGACGAAGGAGTCGGAGGAGTCGACGCCCACCAGCATGAGCACGAACAGGAACAGCATCATGATCGCGCCGGTGTAGACGATGATCTGCACCGCGGCCAGGAAGGGCGCGTCCTGCACGGCGTACAGGACCGCGAGGCTGAGCATGACCGTGCCGAGCATCAGCGCGGAGTACACGGCCTTCCTGTTGAAGACCATGCCGAGCGCGGCGCCGACGGACACGACGGCGAGCACCCAGAACGTGACGGTCTCACCCATTGGTCCGCCCCAGCCGGTAGTAGTCCTCTTCGGTCTCACCGAGCCGCATGGGGTGCGGGGGCTGCTCCATGCCCTGGGTCAGGGGCGCGAGGAGCATCTCCTTGGTGAAGATGAGGCTCTCGCGGGAGGTGTCGGCGAGCTCGTACTCGTTGGTCATGGTGAGCGCCCGGGTCGGGCAGGCCTCGATGCACAGACCGCAGAGGATGCACCGCAGATAGTTGATCTGGTATGTGCGCCCGTAACGCTCACCCGGTGAGAACCGCTCCTCGTCGGTGTTGTCCGCGCCCTCGACGAAGATCGCGTCGGCCGGACACGCCCAGGCGCACAGCTCGCAGCCGACGCACTTCTCCAGCCCGTCAGGCCAGCGGTTGAGCTGGTGACGCCCGTGGAAGCGAGGAGCCGTCGGCTTCTTCTCCTCCGGGTAGTTCGTCGTGACGGGCTTCTTGAACATCGTGTGGAAGGTGACCCCGAAGCCCTTGACGGGGTTCAGCCAATCAGTTAGTCCCACTGGGAATCTCCTTGTGCTGCACCCCGTGGTAGTGCGGCAGATCGAGCGGCGGCACCGGGAAGCCACCTGCCGTCGGCTCTTCGGACAGTTCCTCGAACTCGGCCTCGACCTGGGCCTTCTGGGCCTCCTTGCGCCGCTGGTTGACG